>JADHPA010000057.1 GCA_016778675.1 Candidatus Pelagibacter sp.
CATGCAAGACATTCAGCCAAACAAAGAATTTATAAATATATAATTTTTAATAGATTAAGTAAGCCTTCTCTTGAAAAAGAAAGAGGTTGGCACATAATAAAAGAATTAGATATTGCGTTGATGAAAAAAGGAGCAAAAAAACTTTTAGGTACTAAAGATTTTTCTACTTTTAGAGCATCAAGCTGTAATGCAAAAAGCCCAATTAAAACTATGGAATCTGTTTTGATTAAATCAAATGGTGGAAGAATTGAAATACAATTTAAATCACAATCATTTTTACAACAACAAGTACGATCAATGGTAGGTAGTTTAAAATACTTAGCTGAAAATAAATGGAATTTAAAAAAATTTGAATTTGTTATTAAATCAAAAAAGAGAATTCTTTGTGCACCACCAGCACCTGCTGAGGGATTATTTTTAGAAAAAGTTATTTACTAGTTTTTTGTCGGCCAATGCTAAATTTTTTATTAATTCTCCATCTAGACTCTGCTCGAACAATATAGCCACAACAATTTTTTGACTTACATTTGCATGGAAATTGTTTGTAATCTTCATCATAGCCAAAACCATAATCAGCTGTAATTTCTTCACCTTTTTTAATATCTCTTATAGCAACTACCCACAACTTTAAACCTGTCCCGTTATAATCACAATTGTTAGAACAAGAGTGGTTTATTAAACGTGCGGTATTCCAAGAAACATCTCCATCCAAGTCATATTTTTTATTTAAATTAAATAAATAGATGGGCTTTGCATTATCAAACTTTTGCGATTCTTCTGTTTGTTTTTTAGTAATAATTTTGCCAACATAATCAATAATTCTAGTGCCTTCTTTGATGTCCTTTGTAGCATATAGGCCACGACCTTTTTTATCGATGTTAGATTTTTTAATCTTGTAAAGTTTCATTGTGAGTTCTTTAATGCGTATTGAGAAATTATCAATTAAATTCTAGTAAAGCTTTTACATGCATCTCAGTACTTTCTTGAAGTGCTAGTAGATCGTATCCACCTTCTAAAATTGACACTATTTTTCCATCACAATATTGTTTTGATAGCTCAAGTGTTCTTTTGGTAATGTTATAAAAGTCTTTTGACTCTAATTGAAGTTGTGCTAATGGATCATCTTTATGGGCATCAAACCCCGCAGAAAGCAAGATGAATTCAGGTTTAAATTCTTTAATTTTATTAAGAACAGATTCATAGGCATTTAAATATTCTTCTGATGTTGTTCCTGCTGGCAAAGGAATATTTAATATATTGTTGTGTTTTCCTTTTTCATCATTAGTACCCGATCCTGGATAATAGGGGTATTGATGAGTAGAAATATATAGAACCTTTTCATTATCATAAAAAATATCTTGAGTGCCGTTTCCATGATGCACATCAAAATCAATAATTGCTATTTTATTAAGTTTGTATTTATTTATGAGATAATTAGCTCCAACAGCTACATTGTTATAGATACAAAAACCCATAGCTTTATTTTTCTCTGCATGATGACCTGGAGGTCTAACAGCGCAAAAAGCGTTTTTAAAATCTTTATTTTGCACACCATCAATAGCTGTAATAATTGAACCAACGGCATCTGATGTGGCATCCTTACTTCCTGGAGAGACAATTGTATCTCCATCTAAAAAAGATAATCCTTTTTCAGGAAAAGATTTTTCTACAAAATTTATATAATCAGAATTGTGAGTTATTTCTAATAGTGACCGGTCAAATTTTGAGGGTTTTTTCCATATTAAATCTTTATTATCTAACTTTTTAAAGTTATTAATAATTACTGTAACCCTATCAATTTTTTCTGGATGACCGTCACTTGTATTGTGATTTTGATAAGTGTCAGAGGTTATTAAACCAGTTTTCATTTTAAATAATTTTCTAAAATATTATAATATATTTTAGTCAATTTTTTTAGATCTGAAACAGATACTGCCTCATCTACTTTGTGCATTGTTTTGCCCACTAAACCAAATTCTAAACATGGAGCAATTTTTCTAATAAATCTTGCGTCTGAAGTTCCACCTGTTGTAGACAATTTAGGTTTAATTTTTGTAATTTTTTTTATTACATCTTGAATCATGTAAGTTGTTTTATTAGGCCTAGTTAAAAAAGCTTCGCCTGATACACGATAATCTACTTTAAAATTAGATTTATCCTTTTTAGTAATTTTTTTGAAAATTTTATTTAATCTATTCTTTAAGCTAGAAGATGTATGTTTATTGTTAAATCTTATGTTAAAGGTAGCTCTTGCA
Source organism: Candidatus Pelagibacter sp. (assembly GCA_016778675.1). Taxonomy (GTDB): domain Bacteria; phylum Pseudomonadota; class Alphaproteobacteria; order Pelagibacterales; family Pelagibacteraceae; genus Pelagibacter. The sequence continues at coordinate 2,256 of JADHPA010000057.1, forward strand.
AGCCCTGGAATAACATTATCTGCTGTATTATTTATATTAATTTTAGTTACTTCTAAATTTGTTGGCTGAAAGTCTTTTGTTCCTTTATCAAATTTTATTTCTTTTATTTCATTTAGTATTTTAATTAAAGAAGTTGATGGATTTTTAGCACGATGAGGATATGCAACATGACCTTGAATTCCAATTATAGTCAATTCAGCATTGATACTTCCTCTTCTACCAATTTTAATCATTTCACCAAGTTTATTAGGGTTTGTTGGCTCACCAACTAAACAAAAATCTATTTTTTCTTTTTTCTTTTTTAAATAATCAACTACTTTTTTAGTACCATTAATTGCAACACCTTCTTCATCACCAGTAATTAATAAACTAATTGATCCATTGATTTTTTTATTATTTGATACAAAGTTATTTACAGCAACAACCCAGCTTGCTATTGCACTTTTCATGTCGTTAGCACCTCTACCAATAAGATGATTTTTTTTAATAGCTGGACTAAAAGGCTTAATCGTCCAATCTTTCATATTTCCAGGAGGAACAACATCTAAGTGACCAGCAAACATAAAGTTTGGTTGAGAATTACCTAATCTCGCATATAGGTTTTTAACCGGTTTAGAATTTTTATCTTTAAACTCTAAAATCTTACATTTAAATCCAATAGCAGTTAATTTTTTAGCTAAGAATTTCATTACACCAGCATCAATGGGTGTAATGCTTGGAAATCTTATTAGCTCTTTAGCTAATGTAATTTCATTATAATTTGGCATTTAGTCTCTTAATAAGTCGTTAATAGAGGTTTTAGATCTAGTTTTTTCATCAACTTGTTTAATGATTACTGCACAATATAAAGCAGGACCTTTACCATCTTTACTTGGAATGCTGCCAGGTACTATTACTGAGTACGGTGGAATTTTTCCATAGATTACTTCACCAGTTTCTCGGTAAACAATTTTTGTAGATTGACCAATAAATACACCCATAGATAATACAGATCCTTCTCCAACAATTACTCCTTCAACTATCTCTGAACGAGCTCCAATAAAGCAGTTATCTTCGATGATAGTAGGGTTAGCTTGCATTGGTTCTAATACACCTCCAATTCCAGCACCACCTGATATGTGACAGTTCTTTCCTATTTGTGCACACGATCCTACAGAAGCCCAAGTATCCACCATAGTACCTTCATCTACATATGCTCCAATATTTACAAAGCAAGGCATAAGCACTGCATTCTTTCCAATAAAAGACCCTTTTCTAACTGGAGAATTTGGAACCATTCTAAAACCAGCTTTTATATGATCTTCTTTTGTCCAACCTGACGTTTTACCTTTTAGTAAATGAGATTTGTCATACCAACTGCTATATGGGCCACTCAATGAGTCCATATCATGGGTCCTAAAACTTAGCATTATTGCTTTTTTAACCCACTGATTGACTACCCACTCATTACCATTTTTTTCAGCAACTCTTAGTTTACCACTATCAACAAGTTCAATCGTTTGGTTGATTGCATCTAATATAGACTTATCAGATTGACCATTTATGGAATCTTTATTTTCCCAAGCTGTATTGATAGTGTTTTCAAATTCTTTCATAGTTTTATTTTATCGTTAGTAGGTTAGTTTTATTGTGCTTTTAATACATTAATTTCTTGAAGAAAAGAAGGCAAGTTCTTAATCTTATAATCAATATATGGTTTATCCGCATCTTTTTTTGCAAATACTTCATCATTCTCAAGCCAGCAAGTTTTCATTCCCAAGTTTTTAGCTTGTTCTAAATTATGAGCAATATCTTCGATTAATATTGATTTTGCTGGATCAAGATTAAATTTTTCAATTATTTTTTTATAAGGTTCAATTTTTGGTTTAGGTATAAAATTAGCATCAACAATATCAAATGCTCCATCAAACAAACCATCTATACCTAGTTGTTTAGTTACATTTTCAACATGGGCATGAGAACCATTAGTAAAAATATATTTTTTTTCTTTAATTTTAATTAATTCTTCCCGCAGCAATTCATCTTTAGGAAGCCAGCTAATATCAATGTCATGAACAAATTCCAGAAATTCATGTGGATCAATTTTATCGTGAGTCATTAATCCTGATAATGTTGTTCCATATTCATAGAAGTATTCTTTTTGAATTTCTTTTGCTTTAATTAAATCCACATTAAATTTCTTTGAAATAAAAGAAGACATTTTTTTATCAACTTCAGAAAAAACCTTTGTTTGTCCAGAATACAAAGTATTATCTAAGTCGAATAGCCAGTATTTAGTATTAATTAAATTTTTCATTCTCTTATTAAAGTTCCTGAACCTTTATCAGACAATAGTTCAAAAAGGAGTGAGTGATTTTTTCTTCCATCAATTATTACAACTGCCTTAACTCCTTTACTGGCAACATCTAGACAATTCTTAATTTTAGGTATCATTCCACCAGAAATTACTTTTTGATCAATTAATTCATTAGCTTTTTTAGAATTAATTTCAGGGATTAGTTTTTTTTCACTGTCTAATACGCCCTCTACATCGCTGATAATCATTAACCTTCTAGCTTTTAACTCAATTGCTATTGATCCTGCAGCGGTATCGGCATTAATATTAAAAGTTTGATTGTTTTCATCTAACCCTAATGGTGCAACAACGGGTACTTCATTAACTTTAATAATTTCTTTTAAAACATTAGTTTTAATGTGAGTGGGAGTACCTACAAAACCTAATTTGTCACTTTCAGGTTTTACAGTTATTATATTGTATTCTTTTGAGGTAATTCTTCTTGTTTCACAAGATTGCTCCTTTAAAGCATTGACAATTTCCTTATTAAATTCAATCAATACATCTTCAACTATATTAATAGTATTTTTATCTGTAACTCTTAGTCCATTAATAAAATTACTTTTAATGTTAAGTTCATCTAGTTTGTTGTTTATCCTTTTTCCACCACCGTGGATAACTATGGGATTAAAACCAAGTTTTTTTAAAACAGCAACATCTTCAATAAAAATTTTAAATAGTTTTGGATCAATTAAAACACTGCCCCCACATTTAATGACAATAAATTCATCATTATACTTTTCTAAATATTTTTTTACCTCTTTAACTGTTGGGCCGTCTTTAGGAAGGATGTTTGTTAATTCTTCTTCTTTTATCGATGACATTTATGTTGTTTTGATAGTCATTTTTCTTTGAACAATATATTGTTGAATCATTGTGAAGATGTTGTTGAAACTCCAGTAGATAACAAGACCTGCAGGAAAGGGTGCAAGAATTACAGTTAGAAATACTGGAAAAAACATAAATATTTTAGCCTGTATAGGATCTGGTGGTGTTGGATTAAGTTTCTGCTGAATCCACATCGTGATTCCCATAATTATTGGCCATGCACCTATTAATAAGAAAGAAGGTGGATCCCAAGGAATCAAACCAAAAACATTAAATAAAGAAGTTGGGTCTCTATCGCTTAAGTCATGTATCCATCCATAAAATGGCATGTGTCTCATTTCAATGGTTACAAATAATACTTTATACAGCGCAAAGAAAACTGGAATCTGAACCAGGATAGGTAGACAACCACTCATAGGATTAACTTTTTCTTTCTTATAAAGAGCCATCATCGCTTGTTGCAATTTCATTTTATCATCCTTGTGCAATTCTTTTAGACGAGCCATTTCAGGTGCTAATAACTTCATTTTCCCCATTGACTTAAAACTAAAGTTGGCAAGAGGAAAGAAAGCCAATCTAATACAAATAGTGACAGCAATAATTGCTAAACCATAATTACCAAGTAATTTAAAGAAGTAATCCAATACAAAGAATAAAGGCTTTGTAATGAAATACATAAAGCCCCAGTCAATCGCTAGATCAAATTTATTGATATCTAAATTTTCAGCATAACCATCAATGACACTTACTCTTTTAGCGGCAACTATAATTTGAATTTTTTCTTCAATAGAGCTGTTTGCTTTAACTTCTATACCTTTAGTTGATATGTAGTTGGCTCTGAATTTATTTTTATAATCAAAAGTTGTTTTAAACTCTTTTCCTTTTGGTGGTATAACTGATGTAACCCAAAATTTATCTGAAATAGCAACAAATCCATCTTGTGCAATTTGAGTAAATTTCTTTTCTTGGATATCATCGTAATCTTCTTCAATTAATTGATCATCAAGTACAGATAAAAACCCTTCATGCAAAATATAAAAGCCAGATATCTCTGGTATTTTATTTCTAATTATTTGCCCGTAGGAGTAAAAATTATAAGATTTATCTGATGAATTAATTATTTTTTCTTTTACAGTAAATAAAAATTGGTCATCTAGACTTATATGTTTTTCAAATGTGATGCCTTGAGAGTTGCTCCATGTTAGTTTCACAGGATTATTATTAGTTAATCTTTTATTTCCAGA
>JADHPA010000058.1 GCA_016778675.1 Candidatus Pelagibacter sp.
AATGGAACTGCAGAAGCAGTTACTGCTGCAAAAGATGCTGCAACAGGTAACACAAGAACAGCTAATGGTTTCTTTGAAGGTGAACAAGTGTCGATCGCTTTCAACGTGAATGAAAACTTTTCGGTTTCATACACTGAATCAGAAGAAACTTATGATGCGCAAGATAACGCACCAACAGCTGTAGCTGATGTTACGCAAAAAGTTGAAGGTATCCAAGCAGCTTACTCTATGGGTGCTATGTCAATTAAAGCATACAAAATTGACGTTACAAATCCAGCTTTTGATGAAGATGCAGCTGATAAAACTGCAACTGAAATCGCACTTGGTTTAGCGTTTTAATTAAATAAATTATTTAATTTTAAAACGGCCCAAAATTTATTTTTTGGGCCGTTTTTTTTATCCAAGATATTCCTGCAAAACCCTCACAATTTAAGAGTTTTAATTTTTTTAAATTCTTTTGATTAATTCCTCCAAGAGCAATAAAGACACTTTTGCTATTCATTGTAAGTAAGTTAAATTTATTAATACCAAGAAAACCAATCTTTTTATTAACCTTAAATATTGGAGCTAAGAAAATTAAATTACAACCTTGATCTTCCTTCAGTTTAATTTCAGCTCTGTTGTGAGCTGAACCTATAATTAAAAAATCATTTGGTTTGGATAAAAAATTGAAATTTTTAACTTTGTTAAAAGATGGAATATAAACTCCGTTTAATCTATGTTTAATAGCTAATTTAATATTATTTGACAAATAAAGCTCTCTTTTATTAGCCCTACAGTAATTTTTTAATGATAATATTGTACTTTCATCAGGTTTTTTTTTATAATTACGATAAATAATTGAAATATTTTTATTTAAGTTATTTAAATCAGCAGGATTAAAATCCTCAACAAACAAGTAAATTTTAGGAAATTTTTTTTGCATCAAAGTATTAATAATCTAGTTTCTATCCAAAATACATTAAAGATAGAAAAAAAAGATTCAAATCAAACAAAAATAATAGCTGTTAGTAAAACATTTCCAATTAATGAAATATTACCTTTAATTAATCATGGCCAAGTTCATTTTGGAGAGAATAAAGTTCAAGAGGCGTTAGAGAAATGGCAACCGATCAAGCAGGACTTTAAACATCTTCAATTACATATGATTGGTAAACTACAGTCAAATAAAGTTAAGTTTGTTGTGGGTTTATTTGACTATATTCATTCATTAGATAGCTTAAAATTAGCCAAAAAAATTTCTGAAGAACAAAAAAAATTCAAAAAAAAATTAAAGATATTTATCCAAATAAATATTGGAAATGAGAGCCAAAAAAGTGGAATTGACGAAGCTGAATTAAATGAATTTCATAAAATATGTATAAACGAATTAGAATTAGATATTATTGGATTGATGTGCTTGCCACCACAAAATGGAGATACTAAAAAATATTTTTCTAAAATGAAGAATCTTGCAGAGAGAATAGATGTTAAAGAATTAAGCATGGGCATGTCAAATGATTACCTTGAAGCAGCAAAATATGGGGCTACCTACCTAAGAATTGGATCTAAAATTTTTGGAAATAGAAATTAACCAATTTTTATTTTGGAGTTATTTTTTATTAATTTTAATAAAATTTCAAAATCTTTCCTCTTTAGTGCTATGCAACCCGATGTTGGTCTATAGTTACCGGTTAAATGAATAAATATAGCACTACCTTTATATGGTATTTTTTTATCATTATGACTAATTGTAATTAAGTAATCATACTTATGGTCACTTCTATATAAGTATTCTTTAAGATTTTTATTTGTAGTTTTAATTTCTGTATTATATTTTTTATTATTTGAGTCATCACACCAGGCCATATTTTTATTAATTGCTTTTTTATTAATTGAGCATTTTGGAATACCAACACGATCTTTTCTGAAATATAATTTCTTTAAATTAAATAAACCTTTCGGTGTTGAAAAATCTCCCTCTTCTTTTTGTGAGTTTAAGCCATTTTTCCCCACACAACATCTCATCTTAAAATCATCAATTATAAGAGTGTTTTTATTTGGTACATGAATTATCATAAAAAAAATTAAATATATTTATGCAAAATGTTATTATAATAAATTATAATTCACTATATGAAATATTTGATGACTTAAAAGAAAATTTACCTTTTAAAACTATTAAATTTAAAAATGAAGATGACTTTTTAAAAGATAATAATCTTGATATAAGAAAATCTCTAATCATCTTAGATAAAAAAACGAAACTATTATTTAATCATGGTCTCCATGAAGGTAACATTTTATATTTAAATGATTTACCTTTACCTTTTGAAAAACTTTTAGAAAAAATTAATATTAACTTAATTAAATTAAGATACAGTTTACAGTCTAAAATTATTATAAAAGATTTTCAATTAGATATTAATTCAAAGCACTTATCTAAATTTGGTATAACTTTAAAATTAACTGAAAAAGAAATTGAAATAATACTGTATTTAAATAAAAAAAAAATTAATTGTGATATTGCTGATTTACAAAAAAATATTTGGGGTTATTCTACAAATATTGAAACACACACAGTAGAGACCCATATTTATAGATTAAGAAAAAAAATAGACAAAGTTTTTAAGGATAAAAAATTTATTGTAAGTCAAAAAGATGGTTATTTAATTGGCTAAAAAATTTTAATTAAGTCTAGCTCCCACTTTTTGAATTATTTTTGCAGACATATCAGTTCCTTTTTCTAAAGCTTCTTTGGTTGAGATATTGTTAATAAATCCATGAAGAAAACCTGCTGCAAAAAGATCTCCAGCACCAGTTAAATCAACAATTTTTAAATTTGTCTTACTTTTACATTCTATAACTTCTTTATTTTTAATGGCCACACTCCCTTTTTCACCACGTGTAATAATTAGGATTTTTCTAGTTTGTTTGCCAAACTCAACAACATCCTCAAAATCTTTTGTATCAATTAATGATTTAATCTCTTGCTCATTAGCAAAAATAATATCAAGTTTGTTACTAACTAAATCTAAAAAATCATTCTTATGTCTTTCCACACAAAATTGATCAGACAGAGACATTGCTTTGGTACGAGAGAAAGACATTGCTTTGTTAAAAGCTGACTTTGGCTCTCCCTTATCCCACAAGTAACCTTCAAGAAAAATCATTTCACTTTCTTTTATAGCTTTTTCATCAATATCATTTTCATTTATTTTTCCTGCAATACCCAAATAAGTGACCATCGTTCTTTCGGCGTCAGGAGTGATTAAAATTAAACATGTTCCAGTTGGTAAAATTTCTCTTTTTTTATTATAGAAATATTGCACTTTTTCTTTAGTTAGACCTTCTTCATATTTTTGTCCTAAATCATCAGCATTAACTTTACCAATAAAGCCAACATCATTTCCTAATTGAGATAATCCAACAATAGAATTTGCAACCGATCCACCAGAAATAGTTTGTTCTATTTTAAGAGTTGATAATAGTTTTTTAAATTCAACTTCATCAACTAATTTCATTGTGCTTTTTGTTAATTGATTATCAATTAAATATTGATCATTAATTCTGCATACAACATCCACAATAGCATTACCAATTCCTAGAATTTTCATATTAAGCTTTTTTTATTTGAACAGGATTTCTTCGATTAGGATAACAAGTCGTACAGATTTTACAAGTCAAACCATAACACTCCCTAGCTTTACAAAACTCTCTTCCATAATAAATTATTTGTAAATGTAACTTACTCCATGTTTTTTCTGGAAATATTCTTTTTAAATCTTTTTCTGTTTGAATTACATTCTTGCCACTAGTTAATCCCCATCGTTGAGCTAGTCTATGGATATGAGTATCAACTGCAAAAGCAGGAACTCCAAATCCTTGAGACATAACTACACTTGCTGTTTTATGGCCCACGCCAGGAAGTTTTTCGAGTTCTTCAAAGCATTTAGGCACTTTACCCCTATGCTTTTCTATAAGTTGTTTAGACATTAGATAAACATTTTTTGCTTTAATTCTGAAGAGACCAATACTTTTAATTAATTTTTCAATTTTTTTTCTACCTAATTTTACAAAATGTTCTGGTTTATTATATTTTGGATAAATATTTTTCGTAACATTATTAACATTTAAATCTGTGCATTGTGCTGATAGAAGAACTGACATTAGTAAAGTAAAATTGTTTATGTGATTTAATGGGATAGGAGTTGTAGGATAAATTTTATTTAAAATTTTAAGTATTTTTTTAGCCTTTTCCTTTTCATCCATTATTTAAAGTTTAATAAATCTCTCATTGAGTAAAGTCCAGGTTTCTTATTGTTAAGCCACTTTGCAGCCGTTAAGGCACCATCTGAATACAGCGCTCTATCAAATGCTTCATGATTTAATTTTATGATTTCTTTCCCACTTGAGAATGTAACTTCATGTTCTCCAATAATTTCACCTTTTCTAATTGAATTAAAATTAATTTTTTTTCCATAAGGAAAAGTTTTTTTATTTAAAAACTTTTTACCTATTAAATTATAAAGATTTTTTTTCTTACCATCTGCAATGCCTTTACCAAGCATTAGGGCTGTCCCTGATGGATAATCTTTTTTATGCTTATGATGCACTTCATATATTTTACTTAAATATTCATCATGCAATGATTTTGAGGCAATCTCTGTTAAATACATTAGTAAATTCACCCCCAAGCTCATGTTACCCGCTTTTAGTATGGGAATTTTTTTAGAGTAATTTTTTATTATATTTTCTTCTTTTTGATTAAATCCAGTTGTACCAATCACTACTCTTTTTTTTAATTTAGATGCAATTTTAAGGATATCAAAAGTACAATTAGGTACCGTAAAATCTATTATAACATCTGTATTTTTAAAAGCTTCATTTGTATTAAGATTAATTTTTATTCCTGCAATTTTTTTGTTAAAGGTTTTATTTTCAGTCAGCGCTACTAATTTAAAATTTTTATTCGATCTTGAAGATTTAATGAGTTGTTGACCCATTCGACCAAGACAACCAGATATTGCTAAATTAATTTTTTTCATTAAGGAAAATATTAACCTTTTTTAACTAATTAGTCTTTTAGTTTTTCCAAAAACTTTTTGCTTTTTGAAAGAATTTTTTGATACTTGGATTTGATTTTTCATTTTCTATTTCTCTAAATTTTTCAAGCAACTCTTTTTGCTCTTTATTTAATGAGATAGGCACTTCAGTGTTTACTTGTACATAAAGATCACCATTGCCGCTTCCTCGCATATAAGGCATTCCTTTTCCTTTTAAACGAAATTGTTTACCATTTTGAGTTCCATCAGGTATTTTAATTTTTGCTTTACCCCCATCAATAGTTGGTATTTCAATTGTTGTCCCTAAAGCTGCATCAGCAATAGATATTGGAAACTCAAAGAATAAATTTTCATCAGATCTTTTAAATAAATCATGTGAGTGAACATTTATGAATAAATATAAATCACCATTTGCTCCACCTCTTGAGCCAGCCTCACCTTTGCCTGCTAATCTTATTCTTGTTCCATCATCCACACCTTTTGGAATTGTAACGGATATTTTTTTTGAAGCTTGTTTATTGCCTTGACCATTACAATCATTACATGGATTTGTAATTTCTTCACCAGAACCTGCACATTGAGGACAAGTTTGTTGAACAGTAAAAAAACCTTGATTTGATCTTACTTTTCCATTTCCACCACAAACTGTGCATCTATCAGGTGAGTGCCCTGGTTTTGATCCATTACCCTTACATGTGTTGCATTTTTCAGTAGTTGAAAATTTAATATCCTGTTTTTTTCCTTCATAAGCTTCTTCAAGAGTTATTGACAAGTCATACCTTAAATCTGAGCCTTTATTGCTAGTATTTCTTCTTCCTCTTGATCGTCCACCACCTCCAAAATCACCAAAAAAATCTTCAAAAATATCTGAAAAATCTGCCCCTCCAAAACCACCAAAGCCTCCACTTTGTCTACCACCACCGCCTTCAAACGCAGCATGACCAAAATTATCATAGTTTTGTTTTTTTTCTTTATCAGAAAGGATGCCATAGGCTTCACTAGCTTCTTTAAATTTATCTTCAGAAGCTTTGTCACCGGGGTTTTTATCTGGATGATATTTGACTGCGAGTTTTCTATAGGCTGATTTTAATTCTTCTGGGCTTGCATTTTTACTAACACCTAAGACGTCATAAAAATCTTTTTTAGCCATAAGTTACTCCAAGATGATTGTTGTTGTGAGACTTAGGCGCTTTTTTCTTTATCTTCGGTGCCTTCTTTGCCTTCTTCTTTTACTTCTTCAAAGTCAGCATCAACTACATTATCGTCTTTTTTTCCTTCATCATTTTTATCACCATCTTTAGATGAATTTTCTTTTTTTTCTTGAGACTTATAAATTGCCTCACCTAGTTTCATAGAAGCTTGCACTAAAGTTTCAGTTTTTTTCTTAATATCATCAGTGTCAGTTCCTTTAATTGATTCTTTTAAAGCAGAAGACGCATCTTCAATAGCTTTTTTATCAGTATCAGAAACTTTGGCACCATGCTCTTTAAGATTTTTTTCTGTAGAGTGGAGAAGGGTATCTGCTTGGTTTCTAACATCAACAGACTCTCTTTTCTTTTTATCCTCTTCTTTATTTGCTTCAGCATCCTTGACCATTTTCTCTATTTCT
>JADHPA010000059.1 GCA_016778675.1 Candidatus Pelagibacter sp.
CTATTTCAACATCTTTATTGTTGTCTTGAACGTTAGTTAAAGAGTTTGCAATTTCACTTTCAACAGTTTTTAAACTTATTGTATGACTTATTATTGGATTTCCCCCTACTATTTTATCTTTTAATCCACCTAACATTGACTTTAAAATTGACGGCACTCCAGGTAAACAAAAAACATTTTCAACATAAAATCCAGGGGCACCACTTGTTGGGTTAAGAATTAAGTTAGCATTTTTTGGCATCCAAACCATTTTCTGTCTTCCTTCATTAAATTCTCCAACTTTATAATAAGCCTCCAATATTTTAAATGCCTCCTGATGAATTTCATACTCAAGGTTAAATGCTTTTGATATAGATTGAGCGGTAATATCATCATGTGTCGGACCAATACCTCCAGTTGTAAATACATAGTTGTTGACTTTTCTTAAGTGGTTAACTGTTTCAACAATAGTGTTCTCAATATCTGGAATTACTCTAACTTCATTAACTGTCACTCCAATAGAGTTTAACCACTTGGCAATAGTTCCCGTATTAGTGTCTTGTGTTCTTCCTGAAAGAATTTCATTACCAATAATAAGAATTGCAGCATTAAATTTTGTATTTTCTGTCATTATTAAATATACATTTTATATATGGAATTTACCAAAGCTTTAATTAAAGGCAAACTTATCAAACGTTACAAGAGATTTTTTACTGATGTTAAAATTGGTAAGGAAATTGTTACAGCACATTGCCCTAATACAGGATCAATGAAGGGTTTGTTAGATGAGGGTAATGAAGTTTTTGTGTCCAAAAATGATGACCCAAAAAGAAAGCTAAAATATACGCTTGAGATCATTAAGGCTAAAAAAAATTTGGTTGGTGTAAATACTCATTTTGCAAATAAAATTGCTTATCATGGCTTATCAAATAATCTAGTGAAAGAGGTTACAAATAGTGACAGTATTAAACCTGAAGTATTCTTTGATAAAGAAACTAGATTTGATTTTTTAATTGAAAAGAACAAGCAAAAAATATTTGTAGAGGTTAAAAATGTTACTTTATTTAGGGATGAAAAAACTGCAGAATTTCCTGATGCTGTAACGTCTAGAGGGTCTAAACATTTAAAAACTCTTATTGAAGCTGTTAAAAAAGGTTATAAATCCTATCTATTGTTCTTAGTTCAAATCCAAGGAGTTAATAATTTTAAAATAGCCAAAGATATTGATAAAGAATATTATGAAAATTATTTACTAGCAAAAAAAGCTGGTGTTATTTTTTTAGCTTATCAATGTAAAATAAGTGCAAAAGAAATTAAGATAGATAAAAAAATTAAAATTATTGATGTCTGATTATTTAGAAAAATTTGAGAAAATGAGAGTTGCTGGAAATCTTGCGGCAAGAACTCTTGATATGTTGACAGAAAATATTAAACCTGGAATTACAACTGATCATATTGATAAGTTGAGTTATGAATTTATAAAAGACCATGGTGGATATTCAGCTCCTCTTTATTATAGAGGTTTTAAAAAATCATTATGTACTTCTTTAAATCATGTTGTCTGTCATGGAATACCTTCAGACAGAGTATTAGAAGAAGGCGATGCTTTAAATGTTGATGTAACTGCTATAGTTGATGAACATTATGGTGATACAAGTCGAATGTTTTGTGTTGGTAAAACCTCAGTTAAAGTAAATAATTTAATTGATGCAACGCACGAATCTATGATGAGAGCTATAGATTTATTAAAACCAGGATTAAGACTTGGTGACATTGGTTATGAAATACAATCTTTTGTTGAAAAAAAAGGTTATTCTGTTGTTAGAGATTTTTGTGGTCATGGAATAAGCACTACTTTTCATGAGCCTCCTAATATATTACATTATGGAAGGAAAAATACTGGCATGGAACTTAGGCCAGGTATGACGTTTACAATTGAACCCATGATAAATACAGGTGAATGGGATGTAAAAATGCTAAAAGATGGTTGGACAGCTGTTACAAAAGATAAATCTTTATCAGCACAATTTGAACATACGCTGGGTATTACTGAAAATGGTTATGAAATCTTTACAGAATCTGTTAAAGGTTATTCAAAGCCCCCTTACTTATAATTAATGATTGAAAGATATTCTAGAAAACAACTCACTGACATATGGTCAGAACAAAATAAATACCAAATTTGGCTTGATGTAGAGGTTGCAGCAGCTGAAGCCATGGAAAAACTTGGTCAAATCCCTAAAGGGGTAGCATCAGTTGTTAAAAAAAAAGCCAAGATAAATGTTAAAAGAATTCATCAAATTGAGACTAAGGTTAAGCATGATGTAATTGCTTTTTTAACTTCTGTTACTGAAAAAGCTGGTATTAAAGCAAGATACCTTCATCAAGGAATGACATCTTCTGATGTACTGGATACAAGTTTAAATATACAATTAGTTCAATCAGGCAGAATATTACTTACTGATATTGATCAAATTTTAAAAGTTTTAAAAAAACAAGCCAAGAAATATAAATACACTCCTTGTATGGGTAGAAGTCATGGTATTCATGCCGAGCCTATTACTTTTGGGTTAAAACTTGCCTCATTTTATGAGGAATTTAAGAGAAATAGAAAAAGGTTAGTTGATGCAATCGATGAAATTTCAACATGCGCAATATCTGGTGCGGTTGGAACATTTGCAAATATTAACCCTAATGTTGAAAAACATGTGGCTAAAAAACTAGGTTTAAAAGTTGAGCCTATATCAACACAGGTAATACCAAGAGACAGACATGCTTTTTATTTCTCAGTCCTTGGAATTATTGCAGGCTCAGTTGAAAGAGTTGCAATTGAAATTAGACATTTACAAAGAACTGAAGTTTATGAAGTTCAAGAATTTTTTTCAAAAGATCAAAAGGGTTCATCAGCAATGCCACACAAAAAAAATCCAATCTTAAGTGAAAATTTAACAGGGCTCGCTAGAATGGTTCGAAGCGCGGTAATCCCTGCTCTTGAAAATATTGCACTATGGCATGAAAGAGATATTTCTCATTCAAGTGTTGAAAGAAATATTGGCCCTGATGCAAATATTACTCTAGATTTTGCTTTAGCAAGACTAAGTAATATTTTAGATAAAATGATAGTTTATCCAAAAAAAATGATTGAAAATTTAAATATCACTAAAGGTTTAATTTTTTCTCAAGAAGTAATGCTGGAGCTTACAAAATCAGGATTGAGCCGAGAACAATCTTACAAAATGGTGCAAAATTATGCCAAAAAATGTTTTGCTGACAATTTAAATTTATTTGACGTTATATCAGACGATAAATTTATAATGGCTAAAATTTCATCAAAAAGATTAAAAGCTATATTCAATTATTCATCCCATTTTAAAAATGTAGATTTAATCTTTAAAAGAGTATTTAAATAATGAAAAAAGGTAAAAAATTATATGAAGGCAAAGCAAAAATAATTTATGCAACTGCTGATAAAAGATTAGTTATTCAATATTTCAAAGATGATGCAACTGCTTTTAATAATTTAAAAAAATCAACCATTGAAGGCAAAGGTGTTTTAAACAATAGAATATCAGAACACATTCTAACAAATCTCTCTCAAATCGGAATAAAAAATCATTTAGTAAAAAGACTAAATATGAGAGAACAAATTATTAAGTTAGTTGAGATTATACCTATTGAATTTATTGTACGTAACGTTGCTACTGGTTCTATTACTAAAAGATTAGGTATCGAAGACGGAACTGTTCTAAAGCAGCCTCTATTAGAGTATTGCCTTAAAGATGATAAATTAGGTGATCCACTTATTGCTGAAGAACATATACTTGCATTTGATTGGGCTACAAAATCTGAATTAGAAAAAGTTAAAAAAATGATCCTAAGAATTAATGATTTCATGATTGGTATGTTCAGAGGAGTTGGGATTAAGTTAATTGATTTTAAACTTGAATTTGGCAGACTTAAAGAAAACGGTAAATCTGAAGTTATTTTAGCAGATGAAATTAGCCCTGATACTTGCAGATTATGGGATAGTATTACTGATAAAAAACTTGATAAAGATAGATTTAGAAAAGATCTTGGAGATTTAATACCCGCTTACACTGAAGTTGCTAAAAGGTTAGGAATTTTACACGAACAATCCAACATGAGTGCTGTAAACGTTACAAAATTAAGCTCAATAAAGAAAATAAAATAATATGAAAGTATCAGTCATCATCACACTTAAAAAAGATGTTTTGGACCCTCAAGGTAAAGTTATTCATCAAACACTTGCTGGTATGGGGTTTGATAATATTAATGAAGTTAGACAAGGCAAGTACTTTGAAATTGATACAAAAGAAACTGATAAAAAAAAAGCTGAAAAAAATGTTGAAGATATGTGCAAAAAGCTTTTAGCGAATTTAGTTATAGAAGATTATAAAATTATCGGATCAGAATAATAAATAATGCATTCATCCGTAATTACTTTTCCAGGATCCAATTGTGACAGAGATATGGATGTTGCCTTAAAAAAATTTGGCTTTAAAAATAAAATGGTTTGGCATGATGATGTTGAGCTTCCAAAAAGTGACTTAGTTGTTTTACCAGGTGGATTTTCATATGGAGATTATCTTAGATGTGGAAGTATGGCATCAAAATCTAAAATCATGAAATCTGTTTTAAATTTTGCTCAAGGGGGTGGTAAAGTTATGGGAGTTTGTAATGGGTTTCAAATTTTAGTCGAGTCTGGTTTGTTGCCAGGAGTTCTACTTAGAAATAAATATTTAGAGTTCATTTGTAAAAATGTTTTTGTAAAAGTTAATAATCAAGACAACTCTTATTTTAAGGATATCAAAAAAGAAGTTTATGAATTTCATATAGCCCACAATGAAGGAAATTACTTCTGCTCTAATGATCAAATTAAAGATATTAATGACAACAATCAAATTGCCATGTTTTATTCTGATGAAAATGGAAACGTTAATGAGCAATCAAATCCTAATGGCTCATTACAGAATATAGCTGGAATATTTAATAAACAAAAAAATGTTTTAGGAATGATGCCTCATCCTGAAAGAATGATAGACCCTGCTCTATCAGGTGAAGATGGTTCTTTATTTTTTGAAAACTTAATTAATAATCTTAGATAATGATAGTAAACGAAAAACTTGCAATCGATCATGGTTTAAAAAAAGATGAGTATAAAAAGATCTGTGATTTACTAAAGCGAGTTCCAAATATTACTGAATTAGGTATTTTTTCTGCAATGTGGAATGAACATTGCTCTTATAAATCTTCAAGATTTCATCTTAAAAACCTACCCACAAAAGGAAAAAATGTAATTCAAGGCCCTGGAGAAAATGCAGGTGTTATTGATATAGGAGATAATGATGCAATTGTCTTTAAAATAGAAAGTCATAATCACCCATCTTTTATTGAACCTTATCAAGGTGCAGCAACTGGAGTGGGTGGAATTATGAGAGATGTGTTTACCATGGGCGCTAGACCTATTGCTAATTTAAATTCAATTCACTTTGGATCTCCTCAACATAAAAAAACAAAAAATTTATTACGTGGAGTTGTTCATGGAATTGGTGGCTATGGTAATTGTATGGGGGTTCCAACTATTGCTGGTCAAACTAGTTTTGATGAGTCTTATAATGGAAACATCTTAGTTAACGCCATGACTTTAGGGCTTGTTAAAAAAGATAAGATTTTTTACTCCAAAGCTGCCGGATTAGGAAAGCCTGTCATCTACGTTGGTTCAAAAACAGGTAGAGATGGTATCCATGGTGCAAGCATGGCCTCTGCATCATTCGATGATAAAATTGAAGAAAAAAAACCAACAGTTCAAGTTGGTGATCCTTTTACTGAAAAACTATTATTAGAAGCTTGTTTAGAGTTAATGGCAGGAGATTCAATTATAGCAATTCAAGATATGGGAGCTGCTGGACTAACTTCTTCAAGTATTGAAATGGCTTCAAAGGGAAATTTAGGAATTGAGATTAATTTAAACAAAGTTCCATGTCGAGAAGCAAATATGACACCTTATGAGATTATGTTGTCAGAAAGCCAAGAGAGAATGTTGATTGTTCTAGAAAATGGTAAAGAAGATTTGGCTAAAAAAATATTTGATAAATGGAATTTAGATTTTGCAATAATTGGCAAAACTACAAAAAGTAAAAGAATAGAATTATACTTTGATGAAAAAAAAGTTGCTAACATTCCTGTTAATACCTTAGTTGAAAACTCTCCTATGTATGATCGTAAATGGAAGAAGGCAAAACTTCCTAAAAAAATTAAGATTCAAAAAGAAGATTTAAAAGGTCTTAAAGTCGTTAATGTTTTAAATAAAATTTTATCTAATCCAAATGTTTGCAGTAAAGAATGGATTTGGCAACAGTATGATCATACCGTTATGGGGGATACTATTCAAAAACCTGGTGGAGATGCTGGTGTTGTTAGAGTTCATGGTACCAAGAAAGCAGTTGCAGCCTCTGTAGACTCTTCAGCAGTTTATTGCTGGGCTCACCCTTTAAGTGGAGGGAAACAAATTGTTTGTGAAAGTTGGAGAAATTTAATTTCAGTTGGTGCTAAACCAATTGCTATTACTAATTGCCTAAATTTTGGTAGTCCAGAAAATGAAGAAAATATGGGTGAGTTTGTTGAATGTGTTCAAGGATTAGGTGAGG
>JADHPA010000060.1 GCA_016778675.1 Candidatus Pelagibacter sp.
CTGAAATTCCATCTTGGTAAAGATCATCCTCGTAACCTAAAACTTTAACGTTTTCCGTTTCAATAATTCCATATTTTTTTTCTAACTCCCAATCCCCACTTTTACCAGTGATGTCATCTGAAGCTGCAATGTCTGCTTTGGTAATCTCTGATATTTTTTTAATTAAAATTTCACCTTGATCAGTTGAAGCCACATTACAACCATAAAATAAAATATCCCCACTTGTGGTTAACGATTGACCAATGGATGCTAAAGTTGATTGGTAATTAGTAATAGTTTGATTATTTAAAAAAGCATTACCAAATAAAATTTCTCCAGCACTACCGTGACCGATGATGTGTAAACCATCAATATCGTTTCGATCATTTAAAATTTCACTAATTCTTTTAAATCCATCTTCATTGGAGTTGATTAAATAAAACTCAGTGTTTTCTTTAAATGAATTAATAATTGTTTCATAATCAGAGACAGCACTATCAATAAAAACTACATTTTTTTTATTTTGGTCTCTTGCAGTGTTTGCAAAAGGAACCTCATTGTTCTCTTTAGACGTATCGATTATTTTAGAGTTTTTTTTTATCTCTTCTTGATTACGTTCATCAATTAAATCTAAAAAGGTTGAGGCCCCTGCTCCGTCGAGCATTATCCTCTGCTCAAGGGCTTCTATAAATATTTTCTGTTTCTTTTTAGGTTTTTGGGTCAATTGGTTCTTCGTCTAATTTTACCAGTTATTGTTTGTCCTGGTTTTGCAATTGATTTATTAGGTGTCTTTCTAATGCCCCCAATTTTACCTGTTATAGTTTGCCCTGCTTTTGCTTTAACCACACGAGGTAATTTGTGCTTTTTAGGTGCATTCAATATGTTTCCTGAAATTTTTTTTTTATTGGAGGCAACTTTAACCTGAATATTCTTTGTAATTTTCTTCATTAGATCTCCTTTATTTATTGGATTTCTGAAGCTTTAACTATTTCAGCTTTTTCTTTTAATGTGGTGCCTATTATTTTTGCTAAATCTTTTTGGCTTTTTAAAATTGGATCCACTATCAAAGTAAATTGGTCTTCAACGGTAGAATTGATGTTTTTTGCATTCACAATAAGATCTATTTCATGAATATCGCCTTTTAGTACCGAATCTATTAAAAAGGCTCTTTGCGTTGGTAAAAAATCAATCCAGCTAGGCAATGGTTTATCATTTGCTAATCTTGCTGAATATTGTACAGAACCTTGACCTTCTAATTTGAACGTTTTATCTGAAAATTCAAATTTTTTATAATTTTCATCAAATTGTTTAGCAACCGGATTTTGTTTTTGAATAGGTTCTGTTACTTTTGCAATGTATTTTTTACCTAAACCACTAAATTTATTCTTAATTTCATATGCAAATAATTCCGTGCCCCCTACTATGGTGTCTCTTGTGGTAATATCAATTCCAACTGAGGTATAAACTTGTGCAATTGAATGTTGCATTTTAGAGAATGAAATGTCTCTTCTTAGTTCAGCAACAAGAGTACCTGCTTCTTCTCTAATTAATTCTAATTCACCAAATCTTGCAATTTTTTGTGCATTTCGAACTTGGTCGGCAATTTTTGTTGAAACTTTTAAATAACGTTCAGCCGTATCATATTCTTCCATGCTCATTTGAAAATCAATATTTGCTAAATGAACTTGTGATAAGATAGCCATAGATAAAGCAAGACGTTGTTCTTTAATAATTTCAGTATTTGCCTCATTCACTTTCTTAATCGATGGCGCTCTAAAAACATTTAATAAGTTTGCTCCAACTGAAGACCCAAATTCAAAATTTGATTTATTTTGTAGATAATCATTTGAAGAACTTGTGAACGCTGCGTTAATATTAAAATTAGGCAACAATGATCTTAATCCAACTTTAGTTTCGGCAACGGATATTCTTTCTTGATATCGGTTTTCTAATAACTCTGCTCTACTAACTAAAGCATGTTTTTCCATGTTTTTTAAATCCATGTCTAAAATATTGATAGGCTGATTGGTTGCTACCAATTTATAGCTTTGATTGGGTAACAATCCCATTAAGGTTCCTAATTCAATTTTAGAATTAATTAAAGTTTGTCTTTGTGTAATTAGAGCTCTCTTTATATCTAGTAATTCTTTTTGATACAAAAGTGCATCCATTGGTTTTTGTAGCAACATCTCTTCTATTTTTTGAGAGTCGCTTAAAGCTATTTTTACTTTTTTAATTAAAGGATCATATTTTTGAATTAACTTATCTGCAGAAAGAGCATTCCAATAAGATCGAATAACTTCTTTTGCAATATTGTTAGCTGATTTTTTTTCTATTTCTTTTGCAATTAAAAATCGATCGCCTGTTTGTCCTGCTCTAATATAAGACAAACCAAAATCAAGTGCGTTCCAAGCAAAACCTATATCTTGATCAACGACATCTCTATTTCGTGATGTAGAATATGTAGATCCTTTGGCTCCTGCTGTATCGTTATTTCCAACAGTTGCACTTGTGGATGATTGATAATTGTCACTTCCAGAATAACCTGCATTAGCTGACATGGTTGGTAACATGTCAAACTTTACATCTTTCAATTGACGATCCGCTAATGCGGTTTCGAATAATTTTACTTTTAAATCTTTGTTATTTTCGATTGCAAGGGCGATCGCTGTATATAAATCAATGTCTAAATTTTTTTGTAATATTTCATTTTGCTTTCTAATTTTTGAAATTTTTTCAATATCTTCGTCAGCAGATTTCTTTAAAAAATCAAAAGAAAATGGCAATGGGCCTCTATTGGCACACGAAGCCAATAAGCTTAAGCTTAAAATTAATACAATTTTTATAATTTTTTGGTACACAATCTATTTATAAATCATTAGAAATATTCTAATAAAGGTTGAGTGGTCAGTTTGGGTTTTTTAGGTAAAAAGATGTTAATTTTAGACTTTTTTTTTAATTTTTAATTATTTTCAGGAATTGAAAGTGTATCACCAGATTTTTCTTCAATGATATCCAAAACTGATTCCGTCGGAGTTAAATCTGCTCTTGAAATAATTGTAAGTGCTAAACTACAAATAATAAATGGTAAAATTAGTAAACAAGAAATAATGAATGTATCAGAGCAAAAAGGTAATATCATTAAAGGTAAGTTAATTAAGCCCTCGCTTACAGATTTAAAGAAAATTATTACTGTTAAGAAATAATTAAAAAATTAAATTCCTTTATAACCAAACTCTAAGCAAGCATCAGTAATAGAGTGATAAAAAGATTCTCCAAAACTTCTTAGAGTGAATATTCTAATTTTGTCTGGATTGTCATCTAACATATCAATTGTAACCGACATTCCGTTATAAATTGAATTTAAACATGTATCTTTTTTTAATTCATTAAAATTAAAAGGACATCCCTTTTTTAAAATCTCTTTTGTATTGTTTCCCTCTATTTGAATTATTGCTCTGCTATGAGATATATCTGTTATAGCAAAATCTGTTACTGGTAATTTTTCATTAATTTCTTTTATAGTTTCTTTTTTTGAAGAAACTAAAAGCCAGTTATTTGGGCCATTCCATAAAATTCTTGTATTAATGTTACAGCTTATATTTAGAGCTTCGTTTTTTAAGTTCAGATTATCTAACCTAATATTTTCAATAGCTATTGTAGAACTACTATATTTAAAAATTTGAATAATTAGAAAATCAGTTAATTCACTTACTTTTAACAACTCATTATCATTTTTTCCTTCATGATCACCAAATAAACCTTTGATATGAGTATTTTTTAAAGCAGAAATTGAGCTCATGACCTTACCCTTTCACCTTTTGGATCTACATAATGTGATGAAACAATCTCAACCGGTATTGTTTTATTTTTTAAAGGTGACATTGCAAATAGTTTTTGCCCTATCATATTTTTTCCATCCTTGAGAATTGCTAAGGAAAACGGATTATCGTATTCAACACTCCAGCAAGATGCTGAAATATATCCTAATTTAGGATTTGGGATTGGAGCCGTTGCGTCTTTAACTAAATGAGATCCTTCAGGGATACTTGTTTTTTTATCAACTGGAACGACACCAACCACTTTTTGCCTATCTTCTGCTATAAATGCTTCTCTATCTAAAGAACGTTTTCCTATAAAGTCTTTCTTTTTACTAACAAGTCCCTCTAAAGAATTATCATAAGGAATAGTTCTACCATCAAGTTCGGATCCTGCAATATGACCCATTTCAATTCTTAGAGTTGATAATGCTTCAGTTCCATAGGGTTGAATTTTAAATTCTTGTCCTATTTCCATTATTTTCTCCCACATAAAGTTTCCATTATCAGATTCTACATTAACTTCATAAGCAAGCTCTCCTGAAAATGAAATTCTAAAAATTCGTGCATGAACTCCAAATAAATCAGCCTCTAAATACCCCATAAAAGGTAAGCCCTCATTAGAAGCATCAATATTTGGAAATAGTTTTTGCAATAAATCTCTAGATTTTGGTCCTGCAATTGCTGCTCCTGCCCACTGCTCTGTAGTTGATACTACATTTACATTTAGCTCTGGCCATACAAGCTGCAAATAATACTCTAAATGAGACAAAACATTTGCTGCTTGTGCTGTTGTTGTTGTCATGTGGTAATGGTTTTCAGAAATTCTTGTTGTTGTTCCATCATCCATAACAATTCCATCTTCTCTTAACATTACACCATATCTTGCTTTACCAACGGGTAATTTTAACCAAGCATTAGTATAAACTCTATTTAATAATTCTGCTGCATCAGGTCCCTTAATATCAATTTTACCCAAAGTAGTTACATCACAAACTCCCACATTTGTTCTAACATTTTTAGCTTCTCTTTTTGAACCTTCAAATAAAGTTTCTTCTCCAATTTTGTAATATCTTGGTCTCAACCAAACACCTGCATCTACAAATACTGCATTATTTTTTTCATGCCAAGAATGCATCGGTGATTTTCTTGTGGGTTTTGAATGTTTACCAATTTCTCTACCAACAATCGCTCCAATAGTAACTGGTGTATATGGAGGTCTAAAAGTTGTATGACCTACCTCTGGTACTATTTTATTTTCAATATTTGAAACTAGTTGCAAGCCGTTGAGATTACTTGTTTTTCCTTGGTCTGTGGCCATTCCTAGTGTTGTGTATCTTTTTACATGTTCAATAGACCGATAACCTTCTTTTAGTGCAATTTCTATATCAGAAACAGCTACATCATTTTGAAAATCTAAAAATCTTTTATATGTTTTTCCTTTAGGTAAAGGCACACACCAAAATTTATCGTGTGTAGTCGATTTTTTTTCCATAACTGTTGGTGATGATGTTTTATGATCATTATTAGTAATTTTTTTTGATAATTCGTATCCACTATTAAATGAACTTTTTAAAGTTTCATCTAATGTAAAAGTTCCATTTGCAGCTCCTAAAGTTGTTTCATTTTGTTTTGATAGTCCAGGCACAAATGCATCTATATCTTTATTAAAGGTAGTTTTATTTCCTGATTGGGAAGCCAAGTGAATTGTTGGAGTCCAAAACCCTGAAACACAAATGCAATCACATTTAATATTTTCTATAGTTCCTAATTCATTTTTATCGTCTGAAATTTTAGCAACTTCAGCAGATTTAACTTTTTTATAACCTTTAGCTGCAACCACTACGTAAGAAAATTTAATTTGAATATCTAATTTTTTTGCTTCATCTATGATTTCTGACTTAGGTTCTTTTCTTGTATCTAAAATAATAGGATCAACACCATTTTTTTTAAATTCTATAGCCGTTTCATATCCACTATCATTATTTGTAAATATTAAAGGTTTTTTACCAACTAAAACTCCATAGACTTTTAAATATTCTTTTGCTGCAGAAGATAGCATCACTCCTGGTGTATCATTGTTTCCAAATACTAAAGGTCTTTCAATCGATCCTGATGAGATTAAAACCTCTTTAGCTCTAATATACCAAAGTCTTTGTTTTGGGTTGTATTTTTTAGTTTTAGGTAAGTGATCACTTAATTTTTCTGACATCACTAACATATTATGATCGTAGTAACCAAATACTTGAGATCTATTCTTAACAGTTACGTTAGACATTTCTTTAAGTTCAGAAATAATATTTTCTGCCCATTCTTTTCCTGTTTGATTGCCAATATTAACTTCACTCGTTAATAAAGTTCCACCAAATCTGGGTTTATCTTCGGCTAAAATTACTCTTGCTCCATTTTTAGCAGCAGCATATGCGCTTGCTAAACCTGAAGGTCCTGAACCTGCAATGAGTAAATCACAATACTCATATTTATGTTCGTATCTTTCCTTGTCATGTTCGATTGATGCAACTCCAAGTCCTGCAGCTTTCCTTATAAATGGTTCATAAACTTTGTACCAAAAGCTTTTTGGCCACATAAAAGTTTTGTAATAAAATCCTGCAGGTAAAAATATTTTTAGAAAATTATTTATAGCTCCAATATCAAAATTAACACTTGGCCAGCAATTAACACTGTTAG
>JADHPA010000061.1 GCA_016778675.1 Candidatus Pelagibacter sp.
GTTGTTTTAATAAAAAATAGCTATTTTACTTATTTTTTAAAAATAGAAAAAAATATTAAATTTCTAACACAATATAAAAAGATAAAATTATGATAAATGTGTTAGAGAAAAAATTATTTAGAAAAAAATCTCTTAAATTTAATTTTTTTCAATGATTTTAATAAACTGTTGATTTAATTGAATATTTTGTATTTCATTATTAAATTCAACCCATTTTGAACATAATGATTATAATTTTGTGTTAGAATTTTATTAATTTTGTGTTAGAGAATCAATTAACAATTAAAATATTAATTTTTATTTATAAGTTTTATGGACGAAGATAATAAAGATAAATTTGATTATAAAGAGGAAGATACTCTAAAGAGTGATCAGGAAAACCAATCTGAAAAAGATTCAACTGAGACTTTAAATCCTCAAGAAACTGATATTAATGAATCAGAAAAATCCAATAAAAATGATAATTTAACTGAAAATTCAGAAACTATACAATCTCAAGATGAATCTATTGAGCAAAATGTAAGTGCATCAAATACTAATAATGAGGAAGACACTTTAAAGAGTGATCGGGAAAACCAATCTGAAAACGATTCAACTGAGACTTTAAATCCTCAAGAAACTGATAATAATGAATTAGAAAAATCTAATGAAATTGATAATTTAACTGAAAATTCAGAAACTATACAATCTCAAGATGAATCTGTTGAGCAAAATGTAAGTGCATCAAATACTGATAATGAAGAACAAAAAAAAGAGCATGAGGTAATTCATAAAAAAGATGGAAGATTACATATATATGTAAGGCAAGATAAATATAAAGGTGAACTTAAATCAAGAAACTGGGTTGGTAGACTTTACATTGATGGTAAACAAAAAATTTCATCCTCTGGTACAACAAATTTAGATGATGCAATACCAATTTTGGAAAAATGGTTTGATGATGTTCATGAAGAAAGTAAAAAATTAAAAAATGAGGCAAATATTAAGCCAGAAGAGGGTGAATCTTCACAAACTGATATTTCAACAACTAATCAAAGTAATAATGAAGTACAACCACAAACTTCAAGTGTTCCATTAAATGAAAACTCAGAAATATCTACCCAAGATCAGGTAAAAAGTAAATTATCAAATATTTTTGGAAAAATTAAAGAAATTAAAATTAAAAAACCAGATTTTGCTAAAAATATAAAAAAATCATCTTTTAATAATTCTAAAGTCGGAAATTATAAATCAAAAATACAAAATTTTTTCAAATCCAAATTAGGTAAATCTAGTGTTCAAGGTGAAGAAATAATCGGTATAGAGCTTGCAAATAAAGAAATAAGAATAGTCCAAGTTTCTAGTAACAAAGCTAATCAATGGGTATTAGATAAACTGCATGTTCACCCAGTTGATATTACAGATGACAGCACTCCATTAGATAATGCAGATAAATTTTCAGAAGAATTAATGTTAGCAGTTCAAAAATTTAAAATAACTTCACCTAATGCAGCAATTGCTATTCCAGTAACTAGTGCAATTATAAGAGTAGTAACTTCACCTTTGATGAAAGATGAAGAATTAAAAAAAGCAATTGAAACTAATTCATTATGGGAAAATTTAGTTCAGCTAACAGATAATTTAGAAGATTATTCTATTTTTCATCAAGTCATAAATAGAAATGATAAAGAAAACACAATGGATATTTTATTCGTTGCATCAAAATTAACGGATATAAATAGTTATACTTCAATAATTAAAAATGCAGGTTTAAATCCTGTAATTATTGATGTTAAATGTTTTGCTTTAAAGTCAGCAGTTGATCAAATCAACCAATTAACAAATAAAACTGAAGATGCTAATTTAACAGCTGTTCTAGAATTTGGATTAGACGAAAATTATTTGATGATACTCTATGATAACAACCCAATAATAACTGATATTTTTATCAGAGGGCAAGATAGAAAAATTTTACAAGATTCTCAAGATACTGAAGAAAAAGAGGGATTAGTTAGAAGATATGTTACTCAAGTTAAGCAGGCAATTCAAGATTTTGAGACCAAATATGAAAAGAGAATTCGAAATATCAAAGTTGTTTCAGACATTACAAATGTCGATGAATATTTAGCTAGTTTTAGAAAAATTTTAATGAATGTTGGATTTAACACTTTTGATCCCACAGAAGGATTAAAAATTCCAAGTCAGTATCAACAAATTTTAGATCATAAGTTAAATAGATCTTATCTATCTACTTCTGTTGGTTTAGCCTTTAGAAAACTTGATGTCTTTGGTTATTATAAATTTGTTACTGCAGTTAAAAACATAAATCTTCTTCCAGATAGATCAAATGTAATGAAGCAAAAGAAGATGAAAGCAATTTCAGGTTTTGCATTCAAGGGTATTACTGCTGCTGTAGTTGCAATTTATGTGGTATTATTTGGTTTATCTTTTTGGAATATTGCTTCCTATAATAATAAATTAAAACAATATGAAACTGTAAAAATAGATCATGCTAAAATTATTAAACAGAAAAAAATAGTTTCAAAAGAACTTAATGTAATTAATACGTCTTTAAAATTAAGTAGAACCCTTAAGTCAAATAAAGAATTAACTTATAGAATTTTAGCTCAAGTAGCCTCAAGTGTTCCAAACCGTGTAAAATTTGATCAAGTTGAATTTAATGGATCTAGAAGATTAACTATTCAAGGAATAGCCGCAAGTGATCAAGATATTTTGAAATTTATAGAAAATTTAGGAAATCAAAAATTGGTTGAGCAAGCATCTTTATCCTCAATGCGATTACCAAAATCTACAGCAGGTGGTGCTACAATGAAAGGTTTTAGAGTGTTTGTAAAAATTAAAACAGGTAAAATATAGCAATGGATATAGATTTAAAAAATATTAATATGTCTGACATCAAGGATCAGATTATAAAATTAGCTGATAAAAAAACTCTTATAAAAATAGGAATAATTTTTGGTGCAATTGTTTTTTTCTTAATAATTTATTATGCAATTTTAAATCCAATGGTTGAGTCTAGAAAAGCTAAATTAGACGACATGAATTTAAAAATACAAGAAACTGCAAAATTTACTTCTGAAATTTATTCAATGAGAGCAAGAATTAAAAAACTTAAGCCTGATTATGAAAAATACTCTAGCTTGTTTCATTCTAAAGCTGAAGTAGAGGGTCTTTATCAAACATTAAGTGAATACGCTGGACAAAATGATCTAGTAATCACTAGAATTGAAAAAAAGATAATTCAAGAAGTATTAAAAGCACAAGCCTTAGCCCAAGCAGACGGTAAAAAAACGGAAAAAAAGAAAAACAACCAAGTTAAAAATGTTGCTAATATTGCCTATTATTTGATCCCTGTTGATTTTGAAATTGATGGCAATTTTATTGGTTATATTAAATTTAAAAGAGCTCTATCGCTTTCTAACAAAATGTTAAACTTTGACAAAGAGTCTATTCAAGTGGTAAAAGGGGATTCAACTGGAGCGATAAAAGTAAAAGGCACGTTAACAATAGTGGGGTTACCAAATGAATTTTTTTAAAATAATCATTATTTCAGTATTCTTTATGCTGCTATCAAAAGTTTCCATGGCTGATAGTCATGATAAAGAGCAAAACATTATTGATAAAGCTAAAGAGATAAATAAAAAGATCAAAGAAAAACAGGCAAATTCACAATCAAATATTTCATCAGAGATTAATGATGAAGAACCTCTTCCATTAAACGATCCTTTTGCTGGAGATAGTTCATTAACTGGTGGTAATACAATTTTATCAAGTAATCCAGAAGAGGCACAAAATGAAATGAGCTTATATAAGTTTAAATTAGTTGGGATAATGACCTCTGCAAATGATGATGGGTTCGTATCTCTAATTAATTCAAGTGGAAATATAATTACTTTAGCTAAGTTTGAAGAATTAAGTCCTGGAGTAAAATTAGTTGGACTTAACAATAGAGAAGCAGTTTTTGAAAAAAATGAAAACTCTCTCTTAGTGATAAATTTTAATAATAAAATTACAGAAAGAACAAAATAATTATGAAATTTAAAAACAAAATATCATTTTTAATTTTACCTTTTTTATTTATTTTTTTAACAGGTTGTGCTGAAAAATTTGCTAAAAACACCGGTTCTTTTAAACACGACACCCCACTAATAAAAACTGATATCAAGAAAACTGGAAAACAAGAGGTTGAAAAAAGTGTAGAAATGGGACCAACTCCTGCTGAAGGTGATGTCATTAAGCTTAAAAAAAGAAAACAAATATCATCTGTTAAAGAGAGAAATTATTTATTAATTTCAGAAGATTTCAAATCTTTAAAACAAAATGTTTCTTTTAAATTTCAAGCTTTAGATTTTAAAGAAGCAATGAAATTAATGTCTGAAGTTGGTCAAATTAATATTTTAGTAGGTGACGATGTGGCAGGATCAATAAGTGCAGAGTTAGATAATGTTCCATGGGATAAAGCATTTAATGCATTGTTAGATTTAAAAAATTATGCAGCAGACATAGATGTAGCAAGTAATATTATTAGAGTTTCTACTCCTGCTAATCTAACGTCACAAGAAGGTTATAAATCAGCGAGAGCTTCAGCAGTTAAGAAAAAAGTTGAATTAGAAGACTCAGTAGAACCAATTATTTCAGAAATTTTTAGACTTTATTATATAACTCCATCAGAAGCTAAAGCCACAATCACAGAATTATTTACAACTGTTGGAACGAATGGAAATTTTATACCAATACAAGTAACGGAAGAAGCAACCACAAGATCAATTATTGTTAGAGGTAAAGAGAAAGATTTAGATATCGTTGATAAAGTTATTCGAGAAATTGATAAAAGAACAAAACAAGTTTTAATAGAAGCTTTTATAGTTGAAGCTACTTCAACATTTGAGCAAAGTTTAGGAAAAAGACTTGGAGCTGCTTATACAAGAAAAAGTTTAAGAATGGGTGGTACACAAGGAGGTAGCAGTGTAGGAGCCGCATCTGGTTCAGGGGCTGCATTATCTGATTCAACAGGTGCTTTTACAAGTGGTGCTGGAACAGATAATTTAGTAAATTTTGGGTCTGCTGCTGCAACAAGTGGAATTGGAATATTGAAAAAAACAGGTTCTGCTGTTTTAAAACTTGAACTTGATTTTTTAGAAGCTCAAGGCTTATCAAAAACAGTATCTAATCCAAAATTATTTACATTAGATAATCAACAAGCAAGTATTAATCAGGGTGAAACAATTTATATTGATGGTGGAGAAGGGGAAGATAAACCAGTTGATGCATCATTAAAACTGATAGTAACTCCTAACATCATAGGTGATGGAAACGTCATGCTTTCAATTCAAGTAAACAATGATACTCCAAATAGAGCAAATGCAGCATCAGTAGGTGTAAATAAAATGGAGATAAATACAAAATTATTAGTTGCTGATGGGGATATAGTTGTAATTGGGGGTATTAAAAAAAATAACGTAGCGAATAATAGACAAGGTGTTCCAGGAACGTCAAAAGTACCAATTCTAGGAAAAGTACTGAGTGGAAAATCAAATTCTGATACAATGAACGAGTTATTGGTATTTATCGCTCCAAGAATTTTATAATGTTTAAAATAAGTAGAGAGAGTGAAATTAATTTAGTTAATGTCTTAATTGATAATGACATTATTTCTGGAAAAGATTTAATAAATATTAAAAAAGTAAGCACTGAAAACAATAAATCTCAAATTGATGCAATATTTGAATTAAAGCTTACTGATGAAAAAAAAATAATTGATTTATTAATTAAAGAACAAAATCTAGAAATAATTGATCTAAAGTCAGTTGAAATTACTGAAGAAGTAAAAACAGTTTTACCATCAAACTATATTAAGATGAATTTTGTAGCACCATTTAAAATTGATGGAAAAACTTTACACATGGCAATTCCAGACAGTTCAAAATTGGGATTGATGCGAAATTTGAAAGCTATTACAAAAAAAAACATAGAACTTCATGCTGCAAAAATAAGTGATATTTCTCAATATATCGAGAGATTATCAAGTGAAACAGATGAAGTAACTATTGCGTCAATTCGAAATGAGAATAGGAGAAAAACAAAAACTTTTGAAACAGATTTAGGAGATGCAGGGGAAGTTTTAGACAATAAACCAGAAGAAGATATTGAAGCAATTGAAAATGAGTCAGAGGTAATAAAATTTAGTACAGCGGTGGTAGCAGATGCAATTAAAATGGGTGTTAGTGATATTCATATAGAGCCTTACAGATTTAGTTCAAGAGTAAGATATCGATTAGACGGTATGCTTCAAGAACAAGAATCTTATAGACAGTTTCTGCATGACAATTACGGGGCAGTAGTTACTCGATTTAAAATTATGGGTAAATTAGATATTGCAGAAAGAAGATTGCCACAAGATGGAGCCATTAATTTTAAAATGGGTAATAAAGTAGTT
Organism: Candidatus Pelagibacter sp.; assembly: GCA_016778675.1. Classification (GTDB taxonomy): domain Bacteria; phylum Pseudomonadota; class Alphaproteobacteria; order Pelagibacterales; family Pelagibacteraceae; genus Pelagibacter. Next base: position 6,437 of record JADHPA010000061.1, read on the forward strand.
GATTTACGTTTATCAATTTTACC
>JADHPA010000062.1 GCA_016778675.1 Candidatus Pelagibacter sp.
TTTGGTTTAATTTCTTTATTGGCAATTAATGATTTTGTTTTTGAAAAAGTTCCATCAGAGATAATTAAGTAATCACATTTAATAGATGAACCATCCTCAAAAGAAACTTCTTTATTTTCAGCTTCTTCATTAATTTTTATAACTTTTTTATTATAATGGATAATATTTTCATGAAGCCCATCTTTTAAGAAATTAATTAAAGTAGAGCGCTGCAAGGTAGTATATTTTGTATCAGCACTGTTAAACATGGATATATCTAAATCACATATTTTCTTATTATTTTTTAAAGAATAGAAGTCTAGTTTATGAGGGTGAAATTTATCTTCTACACTAATTTTTTGGAAATTTATTTGATTTAATAGTTTGATGCTATTAACTGAAAGTTGAATACCGTATCCTTTTTCTAAGTTAACAGAACTATTTTTTTCATAAATTGTAATTTTATAATTTGAGTTTTGGCTAAAAAGATTTGCAATGTACAGACCTGAAATACCCGCTCCTATTATTGCTATATTTTTCATTAATTTTTTTTTAAATAATTAAAAATTTTTTTAGTAAATGTGGGCAAAGTATAATCTTCAAGCTTAGAGCTATCAATCCAAGAAGAGTTAGAAATTGTACCCTTTAACTTAGAAAACTTGATTATTATATTCATATTCATATTTGATATCTTGAAGTTTAAAGCATTTACTGAATTGTCAGGTTTGGGTATTTGTTTCATAGGAAATATTTGTAAATTCTTTAAAAAATTTAATTTAGTATTTTTTATCAGTAAAAATTTATTATTCTTTTTATAAACTTCTAACAAATAAAATTTATCAATCTTCTTTTTTCTTACTTTTATTATTTCAAAATCTTTTTTTTTAAAAGACTTACAATTTTTAATTAAAGGACATTGGTAACATAAGGGATTTTTAGGTCGACAAATCAATGCACCTAGCTCCATTATCGCTTGTGCATAATCACTTGCTCTAGTTGAATTACCTAATATTTTTTTACTCTTTGCAAGATTATCTTTTGTAATTTCTTTGGGTAATTTTAAATTTAATAATCTTTTAATTACTCTTTCAATGTTTCCATCCAGGGGAATAAATGGCTTGTTAAAGGCAATTGCCATTATTGCATTAGAGGTGTAGTCACCTATTCCAGGTAATAATTTTAATTCGTCAATCGTGCTTGGTAACCTTCTGTTAAAATTTTTTTCTAATATTTGTGCAGTCTTTTTTAAGTTTTTTACTCTTGAATAATAACCAAGCCCTTCCCAATACTTTAAAAGTTTATGTTCCTTAATTTTTGATAGAGATTTAATATCTGGAATATCTTTTACAAAATTATTGAAATATGGAATTACAGTTGCAACCTGCGTTTGCTGCAACATAAATTCACTTACTAGCGTGTAATATTCTCGCTTAACTTGAGATAGCTTTTTTCTCCATGGCAGTGATCTTTTATTATTATCGTACCAATAAAGAATTTTTTTTGTTAGTATGGATTTAGTCATATGCAATTTAAAAATAATACTAAGCAGAGGTTTAAAACTATTCAAGGCTTAAGGTCTTTTAAAGACACTTTGCCAAAAAACATTAAAAAAATAATCAAAAAAAAGGGTCATATATTTTCTGAAACACTTAGTAACTGGAAGTATATAGTTGGAGATGATCTTTTTCAGATATGCTATCCCAAATCCTTTAAAAATTCGAATAAATTTGGAGTAAGCACTCTTCAAATAATGGTAAAGAGGGGACATGAAATTGATTTAGAATACTCAAAAAAAATAATAATGGATAAAATGAATAGTTTTTTTGGCTATGCCGTTGTTGAGAAATTGAAATTCATAAGCTTTGATGATGCTCAAACAAAATTCAAAAAATTAGATACTAATGAAAATCATGTGACAAATAATAAATATACAGATAGAATTAATAATATTAAAAACGATAAAATAAAAAAATCACTACTAGAATTAACTAAATTATTTAAACAAAGATGAAAAAATTTGCCTCAACATTATTCATAATATTTTTAATCTTCTCCTCTAAATCGTTTGCTGTAGAAAATGAAATTGTTAAAAGAATTACTGAAGGAGAAGAAAGTGCTAAAATAACAATAATTGCTTACGAGTCGTTGACTTGTAGCTACTGTGCAAATTTTCATAAAGATGTGTATCCAGAACTTAAGAAAGACTTCATTGATAACGGGTTGGTAAAAATAGAATTTAGACATTTTCCATTAGATATTGCAGCATTTAATGCCTCAAAAATTGCTCAGTGTAATAACGACGGCAGTTCAAGCATTATGAATATTTTATATTCGGGCCAGAAAAAATGGGCTAGAGGAAAAACACCGGAAGAAGCTACAGGATATTTAAAAAAATTTTTAAAAGGTGAGAATGTAAACATAGATTTTGATAAATGTTTAAGTGATAAAATTATAGAAGATTACATATTAAATGACCGAATCGAAGGTGTTAAAAAATTTAAGGTCAATGCTACTCCTACGATAATAATAAACGATAAAAAGTTTGAAAAATCCCTAAATTATAAGAATTTAAAAAAATATCTAGAAAAACTGATATAAGTTAGTTCATGGAGTTTAAAAAAATCCAATTAAATGGGTTTAAATCATTTGCCGAAAAAACAAATTTTTTAATTGAAAATGGCCTGACAGGTATTGTCGGCCCAAATGGTTGTGGCAAATCCAATATTGTAGAATCCTTAAGATGGGTAATGGGCGAAACATCTGCTAAAAGTATGAGGGGCTCAGGTATGGAAGATGTTATTTTTAATGGCACTTCGAATAAAGCATCTAAAAATATAGCGGAAGTTTCTATTACACTGGATAACGATAGCCATGAAGGACCCATGCAATATAAAGAATTAGACCAGATTGAAATTAGAAGAAAAATTGAAAAAGATAAAGGTTCAAAGTTTTATATAAATGACAAAGAAGTTAGAGCAAGAGATGCTCAAATTTTTTTTGCAGATTTATCTACAGGTGCCCACTCACCATCAATAATAAGTCAAGGTCGTATAGGAGCTCTTGTTACAGCTAAGCCTACAGACAGAAGAGCTATTTTGGAAGAGGCAGCAAATATTTCGGGTCTACATGTGAGAAGACATGAAGCGGAACTTAGATTGAATGCTGCGGAAACAAACTTAAAAAGAGCAGATGAATTAAGAAGACAACAAGAAAAACAATTAGCCAACCTACAAAAACAGGCTGAAGAAGCAACTAAATACAAACTAATCTCTGAGGAAATAAAAAAAATTGAAGCAGGTTTGTATTATTTAAAATTATTAGAAATTGACAATGAAATTAGGGTGGAAAATGAAATTAATAATGAGGCCCAAGGAGAGGTAAGCAATTTCAATCAACAAATAGCTCAGTTTGAAGGTTCTATTAAAACTGAAACTGATAAAGTGTCACCACTAAGAGAAAAAAATATAGAAAATCTCTCTAAAATCCAAAGATTAAATTTAGAATTACAAAATTTAGATGAAGAAAATGTAAGAACTCAAGATGAGATAGAAAATATTAAAAAATCTTTAAAAATAATTGAAGAGGATATTGATAGAGAAAAAGGGATTGTAATTGATGCAAATTCAAACGAAAAAAGATTGAAAGAAGAAAAAGCTGAATTAATAGAAATTGACTCCAAGTACTTTGAAACTGAGAAACTTTCCAATGAAGATCTTGAAAATGCAAAAAATCAATTAAAAGAGGAACAAAAAAAAGTAGATGAAATAATTAATGTTTTTGCCGATGGAAATATAAATATTGGTGTTGGCCCAATTAGAAATGTCAAAAGTACAATAACAAGAGCAAAAGAGCTAATCAATAATAATGAAGTAAGTCAGGCACTTGTTTTACTTGATAGATGTCAAATAGAGATAGATGATTTTTTGAATAACCTTGAAGATGAAGAAAGTAAAAAGAAACTTTCTAATATTAATGAAAAAAATGAAAATATAAAACTATTACAAGAAAAATACGCAGATAGTTTTAGTAAAAACCAATCAATTAAAAAAGAGTCTGTAAAAAGAAATGAGCGAATTAAAGCGATAGAAACAGAAGTTGAAAGCTGGAAGAACTTATATTCAAATTCTCAAAAAATGGTTACAGAATTAACTGAAAGAAAAAATAAATTACTATCAAATTTAAATGAACGTGATCAACAGCCAAAAGCTCAAGCAGAAAGAAAAGGTCAGATTACTGAAGGCTTACGAATTGCTTCAGCTGAAAAAATTGAAAATGAAAAAATAATAGAAGAAACAGACAAAAAAATAAATTCTTTAAGACTCGAATTAAATGAAGTTCAAGAAAAATCTATTCAGATAAGAGAAAGAAAAGCAAGTTCTGGTGCAACGATTGAAGGATTAAAAAAACGTAAAGATGATCTACTTGATAGGGTACGCTCTGAGCTTAATCTTGATGAAGATAAAATTCTTGAAAACTCAAATTTAAACGGTGTTGAAGAGTTGCCAAATTCTACAATACAAGAAGATGCTTTAGATAAAAAAAAAAATGAAAGAGAGAAATTAGGATCTGTTAATTTAAGAGCTGATGAGGAAACTAGTAAATATGAAATTGAAATAAAAAAAATGGAACAAGATAGAGAGGATCTTGTAACGGCTATTATAAAATTAAAAGAAAGCATCAATGAATTGAACCAAAAAGGAAGAGAAAGATTATTAGAAGCTTTTGAAAAAGTTAATAGAAAATTTAATGAAGTTTATACAAAACTATTTAATGGTGGTAATGCTAAATTAGAATTGATTGACTCTGATGATCCACTTGAAGCAGGCTTAGAAATGCTAGTAAGTCCCCCAGGTAAAAGACTTCAATCAATCACTTTATTATCAGGTGGAGAGCAAGCTTTGACTGCTCTTTCTTTAATCTTTGCTGTTTTTTTAACTAACCCTTCTCCAATTTGCGTTTTAGATGAGGTTGATGCACCCTTAGATGACGCCAATGTCACAAGATTCTGTGGCCTATTAGAAGAGCTAACTAAAATTACAGATACTAAGTTTATTATTGTAACCCACCACGCTTTAACAATGTCTAAAATGGATAGGCTTTATGGAGTTACAATGCCTGAGAAGGGAATTAGCCAGTTGGTTGCTGTTGATTTACAAAAAGCTGAAAGTATGGTTGCATAATACTAGATGCCAAAAGAAGACCTTAAAACTCGCTTGGAGATTGCAAAAACAAAGTTTACAAAGAAAAATCTTATTAAAAATGAAGAGGCAACCTCCTCTATTGGAACTGCCTTTAAATTAAGTACAGAATTAGTGTCTGCAGTGGCAGTTGGGACAATTATAGGGTTTATTTTAGACAAGACCTTTGGTACTAAACCCTGGTTAATATTAATATTTTTTTTTGTAGGTGTTGTTGCTGGAATTATAAACGTATTTAGATCTGCAAAGAATATGCAAAAATAGACTTAAAAAATTATGGCTACAAACCCAATGAACCAATTCGAAGTTTATAGAATTGGACCAGAAATTAAATTAGGAGCAATAGATATTTCTTTCACAAACGCAAGTTTGTTTATGGTGATTAGTTCACTTGCAATCTTATTAGTTTTTAATTTAGGGTCAAAAAAAAACTCTTTACTACCAAGCAAGATGCAACTTCTTTCCGAATTAAGCTATACTTTTGTTTCCAAAATGATTAGTGATACAGCAGGATCAAAAGCAAAACCATACTTTGCGTTTATCTTCTCAATATTTATGTTTGTACTATTCTGCAATATGTTTGGGATGATCCCTTACGCCTTTACAGTAACTAGTCATATTATTGTTACTTTTATTTTAGCTTCATTTATTTTTTTGGGAGTCACAATTATTGGATTTATGAAACATGGATTGGGATATTTAAAATTATTTGTGCCTAGCGGGGTGCCTGCTTTACTATTGCCGCTAATAGTTGTTATAGAAATAATTTCTTACTTAAGTAGACCAATTAGTCTTTCAGTTCGTTTGTTTGCAAACATGATGGCTGGTCATACCATGATGAAAGTTTTCGGAGGCTTTGTAATAAGCCTTGGAATAGTTGGTGGATGGCTTCCACTGAGTTTTTCGGTTGCGCTAACTGGCTTGGAAATATTAGTTGCTTTTCTTCAAGCATATGTTTTCGCAATCTTAACCTGCATCTACTTAAATGATGCATTAAATTTACACCATTAACTAACATAAGGAGGATATAATGGAATTAGAAGCAGCAAAAATGATTGGGGCAGGACTAGCAGCAATAGCTCTAGCAGGTGCCGGTGTTGGAATTGGAATTATCTTTGGTAATTACCTTTCTGGTGCAATGAGAAACCCATCTGCAGCTCAAAAACAATTTCCTAATCTTTTATTAGGTTTTGCTTTAGCTGAAGCAACTGGCCTATTTGGATTAGTTGTAGCGTTAATTATTTTATTTGCATTTTAAATTTAATGA
>JADHPA010000063.1 GCA_016778675.1 Candidatus Pelagibacter sp.
GGAATGAATGATAAACGACACGGTATAGTTCATATTATTGGCCCAGCGCAAGGATGTCCACAACCAGGGACAGTAATTGTTTGTGGAGATAGTCATACAGCAACCCATGGAGCATTTGGAGCCCTAGCTTTTGGTATAGGCACATCTGAAGTTGAACATGTTTTAGCAACTCAAACCTTAGTGCAAAAAAAAGCAAAAAATTTTAGAATAAATGTAAATGGAAAGCTTCCAATTGGCGTGACTTCAAAAGATGTAATTTTACAAATTATAGGTGTTATTGGTACTGCAGGTGGAACAGGATCTGTTATAGAATATTCAGGCAGCCTAATTTCATCCTTAAGTGTTGAGCAAAGAATGACAATTTGCAATATGACAATTGAAGGTGGAGCAAGAGCTGGATTAATAGCCCCAGACGAAAAAATTTTTGAATATTTAAAAGGCAAGCCAATGTCCCCAAAAAATACAGATTGGGATAAAGCTATGAAATATTGGATGAGTTTAAAAACAGATGATGGTGCTAAATTTGATAAAGAAATAAACTTGGTTGCAGAAGATATTCTTCCCATGATTACTTGGGGAACATCTCCGCAAGATGTCATTACTATTGATGGCAAAGTTCCAAACCCACAAAATGAAAAAGATGAGGATAAGAAAAATTCTATAGAAAGATCTTTGAAATATATGGGTTTAAAGGCTGATACATTAGCTACAGATATAAAAATTGATAAAGTTTTTATTGGAAGTTGTACAAATGGTAGAATAGAGGATTTAAGAGAGGCTGCAAAAATATTAAAGGATAAAAAAAAAGCAGCACATGTTCATGCAATGGTTGTTCCAGGATCTGGGTTAGTTAAAGAACAAGCAGAACAAGAAGGGCTTGATAAAATCTTTATAGAGTCAGGATTTGAATGGAGAGAGCCAGGTTGCTCTATGTGTTTAGCTATGAATGCTGATAAATTAAAACCAGAGGAAAGATGCGCATCAACATCAAATAGAAACTTTGAAGGTCGACAAGGAAGAGGTGGGCGTACGCATTTAGTAAGCCCTGGAATGGCAGCTGCTGCAGCCATTTCTGGAAATCTTGATGATGTTAGAAAATATCAAAATTAGAAATGAAAAAATTTAATACACTTAAAAGCATTCCAGCTTATTTACCAATAGTTAATATTGATACAGATATGATTATTCCTAAACAGTTCTTAAAAACAATTAAGAGAACTGGACTTGGTAAAAATTTATTCTTTGAAATGAGGTACGATGACAACGGTAATAGTTTAAAAGATTTTGTTTTAAATCAAGAGCCTTACATTCAATCAAAAATATTAATTGCAGGTAAAAATTTTGGCTGTGGGTCATCAAGAGAACATGCGCCCTGGGCATTATTAGATTTTGGAATAACATGTGTGATAAGCTCAAGCTATGCAGATATTTTTTATAATAATTGTTTTAAAAATGGAATTTTGCCAATTACTTTGGAAGAAAATAAAATTAAAGAATTATCTGAATATTCAAAAAGAAAAGAGGAAATAGCAATTGATTTAATGGAAGAGAAAATAATTTTTGGAAATAATGAAATAAAGTTTGATATTGATCCTTTTAAAAAAAAATGCCTATTAGAGGGATTAGATGATATTGCTCTTTCATTAGCAAAAAAAGATAAAATCATGACATTTGAGGAAAATTTAAAAAATACTAAGCCATGGATATTTAATGATTAAAGTAAAAAAAAGAAAAATTTTACTTTTACCTGGGGATGGCATTGGTCCTGAAGTAATTCAGGAAGTGAAAAAAATTATTCAATGGTTAAATTCAAATAAATCTTTGGACTTTGAGATTGATCAAGATTTAGCTGGAGGATGTTCTTACGATAAACATGGAACTCCAATTACAGATGAAGTTTTTTATAAAGCTTTAGAAAGTGAAGTTGTAATGTTAGGAGCTGTTGGTGGTCCAAAGTGGGATAATTTAGATTTTTCTAAAAAACCTGAAAGAGCATTATTGAAATTAAGAAAAGAATTAAAATTATTTGCAAATTTGAGACCAGCAATTTGTTTTGAGCAATTAGTTGATGCATCAACTTTAAAGCCAGAAATTGTATCCGGATTAGATATAATGATTGTAAGAGAATTAACAGGTGGAATTTATTTTGGAGAACCAAGAGGAATTAAACCAATAGAAAATGGAGAAAGAAAAGGCATAAATACTCACACTTATACTACTAGCGAGATAGTTAGAGTGGCTAAAGTTGCCTTCGATTTAGCAAGAAAAAGATCCAACAAAGTTACTTCGTGTGAAAAATCTAACGTGATGGAAGCTGGGCAATTGTGGAAAGAAGAAGTTCAAGAATTACATGACAAAGAATATAAAGATGTAGAACTAAGCCATATGCTTGCAGATAACTGCGCTATGCAGTTATTAAGAAATCCAAAACAATTTGATGTGATTGTTACGGATAATTTGTTTGGAGACATGTTATCTGATCAAGCCTCAATGTTAACTGGTTCGTTAGGTTTACTGCCATCAGCATCATTAGGAGCTAAAAATAAAGAAGGAGAAATGAGAGCAATGTACGAACCCATTCATGGATCGGCACCTGATATAGCCGGCAAAGGAATTGCTAATCCAATCGCTAGTATTTTAAGTTTTGCAATGGCTTTAAAATATTCTTTGGATTTAGATAAAGAGGCGGAGGCTTTAGAGAAAGCGGTTCAAGATGTACTAAATGACGGCTTAAGAACCAAAGATATTCTATCAGAAGGCACAAAAGAGGTTTCAACTTCTCAAATGGGTGATGCGATAATTTCAAAATTGCAATAATCTATTAATTATTCTAAACTATTTTTATGCCAACCTATTCTGCTCCAGTAGAAGATATGATGTTTCTTTTTGAGAAATTGAGAGACAACAAAAATTACAATGAATTAGAAAAATATAAAGAAGTCAGCTCTGAACTAGTTAAGGATATATTAGAGGAGGCAGCAAAAATAAATCAAAATTTAATTTTACCACTTGCAAAAATAGGAGATGAAAATCCTGCAGTTTTAGAAAATGGAGTAGTAAGAACACCCCCAGGATATAAAGAAGCGTATCAAAAATATATTGAAGATGGTTGGACTTCTTTATCTTGTGATCCAAAATATGGTGGCCAAGGAATGCCAAAAACTGTAAGTGCATTTTTTGACGAAATGCTCTCTTCTGCAAGCCTATCATTTAAATTATATAGCGAATTAAGTATTGGAGCATACAACTGTATTAATCATCATGCTTCAGATGAAATAAAAAATACGTATTTACCCAAGATAGTGGAAGGTAAATGGAGTGGCACAATGTGCTTAACAGAACCTGTGTGTGGAACTGATTTAGGACTTTTAAAAACAAAAGCAGAAAAACAAAGTGATGGAACTTATAAAATTACTGGTCAGAAAATATTTATTACTTCGGGAGACCAAGATTTGACAGAAAATATTATTCATTTAGTAATTGCTAGAGCAACAGATTCTCCTGCTGGGACTAAGGGTATTAGCTTATTTTTAGTTCCTAAATTTAAAGTAAATGAGGACGGGACTGTTGGCCAACGAAATGGAATATCAACAGGATCCATTGAAAGCAAGATGGGCATTAAAGGTTCTGCTACATGTGTGTTAAATTTTGATCAAGCTACAGGTTTTATGATTGGTAAAAAAGACAAAGGTCTAAATGCAATGTTTACAATGATGAATCTTGAAAGAATAGTTGTTGGTATTCAAGGATTAGGAATTTCTGAAATTGCTTATCAAAATTCACTTGCTTACGCAAAAGAGAGAAAACAAGGTAAAACTAATAATACTAAATCTACTAATGGTGCAGATTTTATAATTGAGCATGCTGATATAAGAAGATCATTATTAAATATGAAATCAATAATAGAGGGTGAGAGAGCCTTATGTTTTTGGTTATCGCAACAAACTGAAGTTAGTCTGAATCATCCTGATGAAAAAATTCGCCAAGAGGCCTCTGATTTTGTTTCGCTAATGACTCCAGTGGTAAAGTCATTATTTACAGATCTAGGCATGGAAATTACAAATGATGCAATGCAAATTCATGGAGGTTATGGTTATACTAAAGACCAAGGGATAGAACAATTATTTAGAGACAACAGAATAACACCAATATATGAGGGAACAAATTCTGTGCAAGCTGCAGACTTAGTTTTTAGAAAATTATCCAATAAAAATGGAAGTATAATTAATAAATTTTTAGATCTAATAAAATCTGAAACAGATATAGATCACGAAAAAATTAAGCCATTTACTAAGGATTTTGCTCACTATTTAAGCATCTTAACTAAGTTTAGTGAATGGATAAATGAAAAAACAAAATCAGATAAAGACGATGTGAGTGCAGCAGCAAACGATTATTTAAAGACACTTGGGTTTGTGTCTGTTGCTTATGCTTGGATAAAAGTTTTAGATATAAGTTTTAAAAATTACGATGAGAACAAAAACTTTTATGATGATAAAATAAATACGGCAAAATTTTACTTTGATAAAGTTTTACCAAGAGCAGAGCAACATTATAAATCAGCCATATCTGGAAGCTCAAATATAATGAATTTTAAATTTAATTAAAATGAGTCATTACGATACTAATTTAGACAAAAATGCAGCAAACTATGTTCCATTAACACCGATATCTTTTTTGGAAAGAGCAAAAGATGTTTACCCAAATTATGAAGCAATTGTTTATGAAGATCGAAAATATACTTGGGCTGAAGTATATAAAAGAACCACTAAATTTGCTAGTGCACTCGAAAAAATTGGTGTTAGTAAAGGTGATACTGTTTCATTTTTAGCTTTTAACACACCAGAAATTTTTGAGGCTCATTATTCAGTTCCTATGATGGGTGCGGTGTTAAACACAATAAATATTAGGCTGGATGCTAATACTATCTCTTATATTTTAAAACATAGTGATGCAAAAGTATTAGTAGTAGATAGACAACTTCACATAGAAGTAAAAAAAGCATTAAGTAAATTGGATAAAAAAATAACTATTATCGACATACACGATAAGTTTGCAGATCAGTCAAAGTTAGAAAAAATTGGTGAACTAGAATATGAAAGCTTCTTAGAAACAGGTGATGATGGTTTTATTTGGAAAAGACCAGAAGATGAGTGGCAAGCTATATCATTAAGCTACACCTCTGGAACAACAGGAAATCCTAAAGGAGTTGTTTATCATCATAGAGGATCATATTTAATGGCAACAGGAAGTGCAGTGGCATGGAATATGCCTAACAGATTAAATTTTTTAACAATTGTTCCAATGTTTCATTGTAATGGCTGGTGCTATCCTTGGACAGTTCCAATGTTAAATGGAAGGACTATTTGTTTAAGAAATATAGATATTAAAAAGATTTTTGAGTTAATTGATAAATACAATGTTACTCATTTTGGAGGCGCGCCAATCGTATTAAATATGATTACGGGTGCTCCAGAAAGTGATCGAAAAAAATTAAAACACAAAGTTCATGTGCTTACCGCAGGAGCTCCACCACCAAGTATAATTTTCAAAAAAATGAAAGAACTTGGTTTTGAAGTAATGCATGTTTATGGTTTAACAGAAACTTATGGTCATGTTACCCAATGCGCTTGGAATAATGATTGGAATGAATTTGATGAAGACAAACAAAATGAAATTAAAGCAAGACAAGGTGTAAGGTACCCTAATCTTGAAGGTGCAACTATTATGGACCCTGAGACGATGAAAGAAGTTCCAAGAGATGGAAAAACAATTGGTGAGATTATGCTTAGAGGTAACGTGGTCATGAAAGGTTATTTTAAGGACAAAGCAGCAACAGATAAAGCTATGGCTGGTGGCTGGTTTCATTCTGGAGATTTAGCGGTAATGCACCCGGACGGCTATGTTAAAATACAAGACAGATCTAAAGATATAATTATTTCTGGAGGAGAAAACATATCTTCAATTGAGATCGAAAATACGCTTTCTAAACATCCCTCAGTATCAATTGCTGCTGTTGTTGCTAAGCCTGATGAAAAATGGGGAGAGGTTCCTTGTGCATTTATTGAAATGGTAAAAGACAAGCCTACAACTGAAAAAGAATTAATAAGCTTTTGCAAAGAAACTTTGGCTAGTTTTAAGGTTCCTAAACAAGTTGTTTTCTGTGAATTACCAAAAACTTCTACGGGAAAAATTCAAAAATTTGAACTAAGAAAAAAATTTTAGGTAATTGATTGATAATAACCATAGAAAATAAAAGTGTTCATGCTTCAGATGCAGGACAAGGCATAGATAATTCTAAAGATACAATAGTATTTCTACATGGAAGTGG
>JADHPA010000064.1 GCA_016778675.1 Candidatus Pelagibacter sp.
AAGATAATCATGTAGATCCTAAAAAATGGAATAAGTTAATTAATGATAAAAACACATTAGTTTTAGACTCAAGAAAACCATTTGAATATAATGTAGGTACCTTTAAAAGATCAGTTAATCCTGATGTTGCTAATTTTAGAGAATTTCCAAAATACCTGAATAAACTAAAAAAAACAAAACCAATTGCAATGTTTTGTACTGGTGGAATAAGATGTGAGAAAGCTTCGGTATTTTTAGAAAAAAAAGGTTTTAAAAATGTTTATCAGCTAAAAGGTGGAATTTTAAATTATTTAAAAAATATTAAAAAAAAAGAAAGTTTATGGAATGGGGAATGTTTTGTCTTTGATAACAGAATCAGTGTTAAACATGGATTAGTAACTGGCACATACTCAATGTGTAGTGGATGTAGAAAACCAGTTTCACCAAAAGATAAGAAGTCTAAAAAATATGAGGAGGGTGTTTCATGCGTAAATTGTCATGATAATTTAACTCAAACTCAAAAAGAGAGATTTCGAATGAGACAAAAGCAAATAAACCTTGCTAAAAAGAGTGGATCGAAGCATATATTTCAAAAAGAATTTAAATAGGAAAAATAATTGTCCAAAGCCATTAAATTAACTAAAGATCCAATTTGGGAATTACTTAGAAAAGTAACCATCCCAGCAAGTGTTGGTTCATTATTTCAAACATTTTATAATTTAGTTGATACCTGGTTTGCGGGTAGAATTTCTGCAGAAGCTATAGGTGCTATTGCTAAGTCATTTCCCATATATTTTGTCATCATTGCTGTTGGTGTTGGTATTGGTGCTGCAACGAACTCATGTATTGGCAATTTATTAGGTGCTAAAAAAATTAATAAAGCTTCACTATTTATTGCCCAATCAGTAATTTTTTCATTGGTCACTTCTATTGTTGTTACTTTATTTGGATTAAACGCTTCTGATTTTCTCTTGAGCGTTATGGGCTCTGATGCTGCTGGTATCGCTTTAACTAGAGAGTATTTAGATATAATTTTTTATGGAACATTTATAGTTATGATCCAAATCTCTTTAAATGGAGCTTTAAATGCACAGGGAGATACTAAAAGTTATAGAAATGTTCTTATCTTTAGCTTCTTTTTAAATATTTTTTTAAACCCATTATTTATATGGGGATACGGAATTGTTCCAGCTTATGGTATAGGTGGCCTTGCAATAGCAACTGTTATCGCTCAATCTATTGGTACTATTTATTTAGCCTATAAAATTAACTCATGTAAATTAAGAAAATATTTATCTATTAAATGCTTTATTCCTAAGTTTGTTCTTCTTAAAGAATTGTTCACACAAGCAATGCCAATTATGATTAGCATGTTATTTATTGGAGTAGGTATTTTTAACATCTTATATTTTATTGGACAATTTGGTGATCTTGCAACAGCAGGTTATGGTGCAGCCTTAAGGGTTGAACAAGTCTTCTTACTACCAGTAATTGGTTTAAATACAGCAGTACTTTCTATCGGTGGACAAAACTTTGGTGCTAAAAATTATAACCGTATTAGAGAGCTTTATACTAAGGCATTATTTTTTGGATCATCGTTTATGGCCGTAGCAGGTGTGGTTTTATTCTTCGGCGCAGAGTTTTTTGTATCTCAGTTTACAGATAATGTAGAAGCTATTTATCATGGTGCTATATATTTAAAAGTTGCTGCTTTAATAGCTCCTATTTACCCAGTATTCTTTATTACAACAGCTGTCTTTCAGGCACTTAAAAAACCAATTTATAGTCTTTACTTAAGCGTTCTAAGGTTAACTGCATTTCCGTTCTTATCATTATGGTATGTAATTAATATTAGAGGAGGAGATTATGCGGATATTTTTTATACCATCATGGCAACCAATTGGTTTATGGGTATTGCAGTAATCATCTTTATTGGATATTTTTTAAATGATGTTTTTAAACAAAAAAAAAGTCATTTTTCTTATTAGTGTCTCAGTACTAATATTTATTTTAACTATTAACCAGGTCAAATCTCAAACAATCAAAATTATAGATGGAGACACAATTCATCTTAATGGAGAAAAAATTAGATTTACAGGGATAGATACACCTGAATTAAAACAAACTTGCCTTAACGAAGGAACTAAGCATCCTTGTGGATTTACAGCAAAACAAATCCTTATTGATAAAATTTCAAACAATAGTGTTGAATGTGTTAGTGAAGGAAAAGATCAATACAAAAGAACACTGGCCGAATGTTTTGTTAATAATGAAAGCTTATCAAGTTATTTAGTTAGAAGTGGCTATGCATTTGCCTATAGAAAATATTCACAAAAATTTGTATCTGATGAAGATTATGCAAGAATTAATAAAATAGGTATGTGGTCAATGGAGTTTGATTATCCTTGGGATTACAGAAAATCTAAGAAAAATTAAAGCTAATAGGGTAGTTCTGTTGCCAGGTGCTCCAAAATTCTAATTAATCTTTTGTTTATTAATTATTACCATCTTGTTTAAGTCTTTTTTCAAATTTTCTCACTATGAAAGAAACAATTAATATCAAAATCAAATATTCCAAGATTAAAAATGTATAAATTTCTAATGGTCTATAAGTTGACACAACTAATTCATTAGCTTTTCTTGTTAAGTCACCAATACCTATAATTGATACCAATGAAGACATTTTTAATACATATACAAACTGGTTGCCTAATGCCGGAAGTATATTTTTAATTGCTTGAGGAAGAATTACTAATCTTAACCTTTTATAAAAAGTTAAACCCAGTGATGAGCCTGCTTCCCATTGTGATTTTTTAATTGAGTTTATTCCTGCTCTAAAAATTTCTGCTTGAAAAGCACTTTCACTTATTGCCAGCGCAATTATTCCAGACACAAATGGACTGAAACTTAATCCAGTCATTATAGGTAAACCATAATAAATCCATAATATTAAAACAAGTAACGGTATTGCTCTTACAATTTCCACATATCCAATATTTATGTATGTTAAAAATTTATTCTTAGCTAAAGAAGGAATTGCAACGATAAACCCTAAAATTGCAGATATAATTATAGATACTACTGAAATGTAAATAGTTGTAGTTAAACCACTTAATAAAAATTTTAGGTTTGTTAAACCTTCAACATTGTTAGGTGATAGAATAAACCAACCCAATTCCTGACCACTACAAGAGGTAAGGGGTAAAATTAAAAGTAAAAAAAGTAAATTTTTCACTCTTAAAGTTATAATGAATTAGAGATTAATATCTAATTTTTTATAAGCTTTTTAAATTATATTTAGAGAGTAGTTTATTAAAAAAACCAGAGGATTTTTTACTTTTAATCCACTCATTTACATAATCATTCCAAACTTGATCATTTTTACTAACCATCATTGCTAAAAAGGCAGGATTTTTTTCTCCATCAGGAACAATTGCTAATTGAGGGTACTTGACAACTAATTTATTAGCCTCTGTTGAACTTGTAATGTTTCCATCAGCTCTACCAGCTAATACTTCTTGAAAGTCTCTTGCAGGTGACTCAACTGATTGTAATTTAGACAAAGGAAAGAACTCTTTAGCTTTTTCCTCTTGAGAAGTCCCAAGTGTTGTAGCAATCGTTACATCTTTATTGTTTAAAGATTTCCATGTTGAATATTTTTTTAAATTCTTTTTAAGTACCAATGGAACAGTTCCATACTTGTAATAAGAATCTGTAAATCCAGCAACTTCCGCTCTTTTTGGAGTTTTAGTGACACTTGTAGAAATATCATATCTTCCTGCTGTAATTCCTGAAACAATTGTTTTCCATTCAGTTGGAACAAAGGTAATTTTCACACCCATATCTTTTGCTAATTCTTGCATGACATCAATATCAAATCCCTTATATTTATTTGTAGCAGGATCTTTCATGGTCATTGGATCCCAGTCGCCTGTAGTTCCAACTTTTAACTCACCAGAGGATAAAATCTGATCAAGTTTTGATTCTGCGTTAAGAGAGAAGGGTAAAAGTGCTAATAGCACCAAAAGAAGTATTTTTTTCATATACTCTATGTAACAATAATTTTAATAAATATAAGCTTATAACCTTGACGCACTATCACTCAACCAAGAGTGTAAATGCTCAGAAAAAGACCTTCTAACAAATAAATTAACCTCATTAATTTCTTTATGATGAATAATTACATCAATATGAGATAAAATTGTTTGAACAACTGGTCCTTTTTTTGTTTTAAAATCATTAAAATTGAAAGGGGAACCTGTAGCAAATAAATCAAAAACCTTACCACCTTTTATATTTAACATTACAAATTGGTCGCTAACATCAGTTACAGCGCCCAATTTAACTTTAGATATATTTTTAATTAATTCATCTTCAACTTGATAAGTGTTACTTTCCTCACTCACAGTTTCATTTGATATTAGCATCCATTCATCTGGACTTAACCAAAATGCAGTTAGTTTCTCTCCTGATGTAGACGTATTAGCTTCAGTGGGTAAAACCATATTAAGATTTTTACCTACTGTAGTAATAAAATCTTTTGTTTTACCTCTTATGATTAATTTCATAATAGGTTTAATTTCTTGAATTTCTAAATCGGAATAAGTTATATCCACTTTAATAGAAGTTTTATAATTAAGCATTTAACCTCAAATTTTCTTTGTCAAAAAAAACAGGATCAACAATAGTCACATTAATATTTTTATTTTCCATTGGGATAAATAATTTTTGACCTAGCATATTTTTTCCACCTCTAACTACTGCTAGGGCAATAGATTTATTTAAATTAGGACTATAGTAACTTGAAGTTACATGACCTAGCATTTCAACTGGTTTTAAACTAGTGTCGGCAACTATCTGGGCTCCTTCTTCTAAAACTTCACTTGGATTATCTGTCAGTAAACCTACTAATTGTTTTCTATCTTCTTTCATGGTGTCAGACCTATAAAGAGATCTTTTACCAATAAAGTCATATTTTTTTTTACTAACAATCCAATCCATTTGTAAATCTATAGGAGTCATTGTTGCATCTGTATCTTGGCCAACAATAATAAATCCTTTTTCTGCTCTTAATAAGTGCATTGTCTCGGTACCATAAGGAGTGATGTTAAATTCTTTACCTGCTTCCATGCATTTTTTCCATAAGTCTTCACCATAGTTAGCTTGGATATTAATTTCATAACTATGTTCACCTGTAAAACTAATACGCATAATTCTACATTTAATATTGCCAATTTTTGCATTTTTGAATGACATGTGTGGAAAGCTTTCATCTGAAAGATCAAGATCAGGTATTAATTTATTAAGAATTTTTTTACTATTAGGACCACAGATGCTAGCTGTTGCATAATGATCCGTTACAGATGACAAATACACATCTAGTTCAGGCCATTCAGTTTGTAGGTAATCTTCTAGTTTTCCTAATACGTTTGCAGCACCACCTGTTGTTGTGGTCATAATATAATGATTTTCATCAAGTCTAGTTGTGACCCCATCATCGTAAACCATACCATCTTCATTAAGCATTAAACCATAACGACATTTTCCAATGGCAAGTTTTGACCAAGCATTTGTATAAACTCTGTTTAAAAATTCTGAAGCATCCGTTCCTTGAATATCAATTTTACCAAGAGTTGAAGCATCTAATATACCAGCACTATTTCTTGCAGCTTTACTTTCCCTTTGAACGGCCTCATGCATTGTTTCATTATTTTTTGGATAGTACCAAGCTCTTTTCCACTGACCAACATTTTCAAATTCAGCTTTATTTTCTATGTGCCAGTCATTCATTGGCGTTCTTCTAAATGTATCAAAATATTCACCAACATTTCGTCCAACAATTGTTCCAAATGTTAATGGAGTGTAAGGAGGTCTAAACGTTGTAGTTCCAAGCTCACCCATCTTAACACCAGCAGTTTCTGCAATAATACCAAGGGCATGCATATTACCAAGCTTTCCTTGATCGGTACCCATTCCAGTTGTTGTATATCTTTTTACATGTTCAATCGATCTAAAACCTTCTCTTAGAGCAAGTTTAATATCTTTTGCAGTTGCATCATTTTGATAATCTACGAAAGGTTTTGTTTTTCCTAAAACTTTATCGGATGGAAGTAGCCAAATATTTCTAATCTTATTATCTTTAGGACAATTTATTTCTAAATTGTCAAATTCAGTTTCATTTATATTTAAAAATTCTTTTAAAGATTTTGTAGAATTTTTTATAACA
>JADHPA010000065.1 GCA_016778675.1 Candidatus Pelagibacter sp.
GTAATTTTGATCAATTTTGTATTGATATCGACTTTTATTAAATATCCACTAATCCAGGAAGTGATCAGAATATTAGGAACTTTATTCCTCATATATTTAGCTTATAAAATTTCATTTTCTGAAACATCCAAAGAGGGTAAAAAAATTAATCCAGTAAAATTTATCGATACTTTTACATTCCAGTTTTTAAACCCTAAAGGAGTAATGGCAGCTATTACATTGATCTCAAAATTTGTATTAGAAAACGATTACTTAAATAGTTCTTTAACAGTTATTATCGTTTGCTCTTTGACAGCTCTAACAAGTATTACAGCATGGGCTTTTTTAGGTAAGTTTTTAAGGAATTTTGCGACAAATAATAATTTTATTAAACGATTTAATTATGCTATGTCCTTGCTACTTATTGTTTGTATAATAGGGTTCTATATCTAAATTAAATGAAACCAGGAAATCAAAATTCTTATAACTCCCTAAAAACTATCAGTATTAATGATAGGGACTACAAATATTATTCTTTAGTAGAAGCAGAAAAGAACGGTTTAGATGGAATTTCAAAACTTCCAAAGTCATTAAAAGTTTTGTTAGAAAATCTTTTAAGATACGAGGACGATCTATCAGTTACTAAAAGTCAAATAGAAGCAATTAAAGAATGGCTAAAGACAAAAAAATCATTAACTGAGATAGCTTATAGACCAGCTAGAGTTTTGTTACAGGACTACACGGGAATACCAGCAGTTGCTGATCTTGCAGCTATGAGAGAAGCGGTTAAAGAAAAAAATAAAGATCCCAATACAATCAACCCACTTTCTGCAGTTGATCTAGTTATTGATCACTCTGTACAAGTAGATAAATCTGCAAACTCAGATTCATTTGAAAAAAATGTTGATATTGAATTTAAAAGAAATGGTGAGAGATATTCTTTTTTAAAATGGGGACAACAAGCTTTTAATAACTTTAGAATTGTTCCCCCTGGAACTGGGATTTGTCACCAGGTCAATTTAGAATATTTATCAAAAGTAGTCTGGTCTGAAAAATTTCAAAACGAAGACTATTTATTTCCTGACACGTTAGTTGGTACTGATAGTCACACTACTATGGTTAATGGTTTATCAGTTCTTGGTTGGGGTGTTGGTGGAATAGAAGCTGAAGCTGGAATGTTAGGTCAGCCAATTTCAATGTTAATTCCAGAAGTAATAGGATTTGAAGTTAAAAATAAAATGCCAGAAGGTACAACTGCGACAGATTTAGTTTTAACAGTTGTAAAAATGTTAAGAGATAAAGGAGTTGTTGGAAAATTTGTTGAATTTTATGGAGAAGGTTTAAAAAATTTAACTCTTGCTGATAGAGCAACAATTGCAAATATGGCACCAGAATATGGAGCGACATGTGGTTTTTTCCCAATTGATGAAGAGACATTAAAATATTTAAGATTCTCAGGTAGAGATGAGAACACAGTAAATATAGTTGAGAAATATGCAAAAGAACAAGGTTTATGGGCTAATGACCAAGTTGAATTTACTGATACCTTATCGTTAGATATGTCTACAGTTGTTCCAACTATTTCAGGACCTAAAAGACCTCAAGACAAAGTTTTATTAACAGAGGCATCTACTGGATTTAAAAAAGTTTTTGAAGATGCAACTAATAGAAAAGAACAACATGTTTCAAAGGTATCAGGAACAGATTATGAAATTAAGGATGGTTCGATATTAATTGCAGCTATAACTTCATGCACAAATACATCCAATCCAAATGTATTAATTGGTGCTGGGTTATTAGCAAAAAAAGCAGTTGAACTTGGTTTAGAAACTAAACCTTGGGTTAAAACATCATTAGCACCAGGCTCACAAGTAGTTACAGATTATTTAGCAAAAGCAGGACTGAATGTATTTTTAGATAAACTTGGTTTTAATTTGGTTGGATATGGTTGCACGACTTGCATAGGAAATTCAGGCCCATTACCAGAGGAAATTGTTAAAGCAATAGATAAGGAAAACATCTACGCTGTGTCAGTTTTATCTGGAAATAGAAATTTTGAAGGAAGAATATCTCCACATATTAAAGCTAATTACTTAGCATCACCACCACTTGTAGTAGCTTATGCACTTGCGGGTCACATGGAATTTGATTTATACAAAGAGCCTTTAGGAAAATGTAAAGATGGTAAAGATGTATTTTTAAAAGATATTTGGCCATCAAATAAAGAAATTGAAGATACATTAAGAGAATCTTTAAATGCAGAGATGTTTGTTAAAAGATATTCAAATGTTTCAGAAGGCCCTAAACAATGGCAAGAAATTAAAACTGAAAATACCAGTATTTACAATTGGGATACAAGTTCAACTTATGTAAAGAAACCACCATTTTTTGAAAATTTATCTGATCAACCTGAGGGGTTTAAACCTATTAAAGATGCAAGACCTCTTTTGATTTTAGGGGATATGGTTACAACTGATCATATTTCTCCAGCAGGAAATATTCAAAAAGAAAGCCCAACAGGTGAGTATTTTATGGAACATCAAATACTTCCAACAGATTATAACTCTTACGGATCAAGAAGAGGAAATCATGAGGTAATGATGAGAGGAACTTTTGCAAATATTAGAATAAGAAATGAAATGGCACCAGGAACAGAAGGTGGGTTTACAAAATTATATCCAGAAGAAAAAGTAATGCCAGTTTATAATGCTGTAGAAGAATACAAAAAAAGAGGTACAGATCTTGTTGTTATAGGTGGAAAAGAATATGGGACAGGATCGTCAAGGGATTGGGCTGCTAAAGGAACAAAACTATTAGGTGTTAAAGTTGTAATAGCGGAAAGTTTTGAAAGAATTCATAGATCTAATTTAATTGGAATGGGTGTTTTACCTCTACAATTTACTGAAGGACACGACAGGGTAAACTTAAAATTAATTGGTTCAGAGTTGATAACCGTTCTTCAAATTGAAGACGGTATAAATGCATCAGATCATGTTCAGGTTGAAATAAAATATGCCTCGGGAGATATTAAAAAGATCAAAACCCTATGTAGAATAGATACTAAAAACGAATTAGAGTATTATAAAAATGGTGGAATACTTCAGTATGTATTAAGGAACATGATATAGAAATGGACGAAGAAATTACAATCATAGATACAAACGCAAGAAATGAGAGAATAAAGAATTTTTTTATAAATAATAAAAAAAAACTTATAATAATTATTTCAATAATATTAGTAATTATAATTGGCTATCTATCATTTGAAAATTCTAAAGAAAAAAATAAAATTAAATTAGCTAATCAATACAACTTAGCATTAATAGATCTTAATCCCGAAAATAAACAAAAAACAATTGATGAAATGGTTAATGTTGTAAAAAGTAATGATGCAACTTATTCTCCATTAGCTTTATACCATCTACTAGACAATAATTTAATAGAGAACAATGATGAGATAAATATATTATTTAATGAATTAATTGAAAATACAAAACTTGATAATGAAATTAAGAATTTGATTATATATAAAAAAGCATTATTCAATTCAGACTTTGTTAGTGAAAATGAATTATTGAAAATACTTAATCCAGTAATTAACTCTGAAAGTATCTGGAAGTCCCATGCATTATACTTACTTGCAGAATTTTTTTATTCAAAAGATGAAAAACAAAAAGCTAAAGAATTTTTTAACCAAATTATAATTTTACCTAATGCTAACGGCACAATTAAAACTGACTCACAAAAGAGACTAAACAGAGACCTTGGTGAATAAAGTACTATTATCAGTCCTAATCCTCTTAATTTTAAACAACTGCTCAGCTAGTAAAAAAGTAGGTTTTTGGAATAAAGATGACAAAAACCAACAGCAAATTGAAAATAACAAAACTATTTTAACCAAGCAAATAAGACTTGAAGAAGAATTTAATTCAAATCTTTATGTTAAAATATCAAATGGGAAGCTAAATCAAAACAGCTTGAATGATCAAAATGATACTGGCGAACTAACTTATGAAGGTGTCTTAGAAAAAATTGGAAAATATAACTTTTCTAAATTTAATGATTTTGATTTTATAAGTCCTAGCCCTTTATTTTATAATAACAATTTAGTTTTTTATGACAACAAAGGTGAAATAACTCTTTACGATGAAAATCAAAAAACTCTATGGAAAAATAATTTTTACAATAAAAGTGAAAAAAAAATTAAGCCAAGATTAAATTTTGCATTAAAAGACGATATATTAATTGTAACAGATGATGTGGCAAAATATTATGCAATTAATATTGATACAGGAGAGCTATTATGGATAAAAACAAACATAGTTCCTTTTAACTCTAATATTAAAATAAAAAATGATGTTTTTTATGTGGTGGATTATAAAAATATTCTAAGATCAATATCAATAAAAGATGGATCAGAAATATGGAATTTAAAAACTGAAGAATCTTTAACAAAATCAAATACCCAAATATCAATTGCGCTCGATGATAAAAATATTTATTTTAATAATTCAATTGGAGACATCACAGCGGTAGATATAAAATCAGGTCAACTAGTTTGGCAACTACCCACACAAAATAATAATATTAGTCAAAATGCATTTCAATTATCTAATTCAGAATTAGTTATCAATGAAAACACAATATTTTTCTCTAATAATAAAAATGAATTTTATTCTATTGATAGTGCTACCGGATTAATTAATTGGAAAACTGAGATTAGCTCAGATCTTAAACCTGTTGTTATTGGTAAACTTATAATAACCATATCTGAAAAAGGATATTTATATATTATCGACAAAAAATCAGGAAATATAATAAGAATTAACGATTTATATAAAAACTATAAAGATAAAAAAAGAAACCAAATAACACCTACTGGTTTTTTTGTAGCTTTGAATAAAATATATTTAACTAATAGTGATGGAAAATTAATAATTGTAAATAGTAATGATGGTAACATCTTGAATGTGGTTAAAGTTTCAGGAGGTAAAATTTTGCAGCCATTTATAAATGAAAATAATCTTTTTTTAATAAGCAACGGTTCTATTATCAAATTTAATTAGTAATGTTTCTTAAGTTACTCGATAAATTAGGAAGAAAAAAAGTTGTTTTAGATCGTGGACCTTCCCACCCCAAATTTAATGAAGCTAAACCCTGGATGAATAGATATTATGTTTTATTAAGACATAGGCCTAAATGGTTTCCATTTAATATTTTATTACATGAAATGTTAGCAGACGATCATGGGGAAGGGGTTCATAATCACACATTTCCTTACATAACCGTTATATTAAGAGGAGGTTATTGGGAAACTTTAAAAAATGGAAGATTTTGGAGACCGCCGGGATATATTGGTTTTCGATCAGCAAATAATTTACACAGAGTTGATCTTAAACCAGGAACAAGGCCGCTTACATTATTTTTATCTGGTCCTTTTGGATTAAGAAAAGGCCCCAGATCAGAATATGGTATAGATTTTAAAACAACAAATGAATTTAAATAAATTATTTCTTAGTTATTGTAAAATTAACAATTTAGAAATTAATCCAAATCAATTAGGCTCAATCGATGAGCTAAATTTATTCTATAATCAAAACTTTAATAAATCACTTTTAAAAAAAATATTTACTAAACAAAATTATAAAACAGGGTTTTATTTACAAGGGGATGTGGGTGTAGGTAAAACCATGATACTCAATTTTTTTTATAATAAATTTGATAAAACTAAACAAAGATTTCACTTTAATGAGTTTATGATTAGTTTTCATGACTTTGTATTTAAAAACAAAGAAAATAAACAAGAAAATATTATAGATAGATTTGTTAAAAAACTAAAAAGTAAATCTAAATTAATTTATTTTGATGAGTTTCAGGTTACAAATATTGTAGATGCTATGATTTTAGGTAGCTTATTTAAAAAAATATTTGATGAGAATATAAAAGTTTTATTTTCATCAAATACTAAAATAAATGACCTATACAAAGATGGATTACAAAGAGATCAATTTCTTCCCTTTATTAAAATAATGAAGGAAAGATCTTACGAGACACAATTGATT
>JADHPA010000007.1 GCA_016778675.1 Candidatus Pelagibacter sp.
ATAGAACAGTCCGCAACAACTGGAAATAAAGAACAAAAGCCAGTTAAGAGTGGTAATGCAGAAGATGCAGCATTCCTAATGAAAAATGCATCATCTGTTATAATTGTTCCAGGTTATGGTATGGCAGTTGCTCAAGCACAGCATGCATTAAGAGAGATGGTAGATACATTAAAAAAAAATGATATTAAAGTTACTTATGCAATTCATCCTGTTGCAGGAAGAATGCCAGGTCATATGAATGTGTTATTAGCTGAAGCAAATGTTCCATATGATGAAGTTTTTGAACTTGAAGAAATTAATAATGATTTTGCTAATGCAGACGTTGCTTTTGTAATTGGAGCTAATGATGTAACAAATCCAGTTGCAAAAACTGACCCTCAAAGCCCAATTTATGGAATGCCTGTATTAGATGTTGAAAAATGTAAATCAGTATTATTTGTAAAAAGAAGTTTATCTCCTGGGTATGCTGGAATTGATAATGATCTGTTTTATAAAGAAAATACTTTAATGTTATTTGCAGATGCAAAAAAGATGACTGAAGATATAACTAAAAATCTTTAAAAATTTATGATAACAAAAATATTTTGTGATATTGCAGAATTAAATCAAATAAAAAAATTTAACAAAAAAAAAATAGTTAAGGGATTTACAACAAATCCTAGTTTAATGAGAAAAGCTGGAGCTAAAGATTATAAATCTTACTCTAAAAAAATATTGAAGATTTGTAACAATAAACCTGTCTCATTAGAAGTATTTGCTGATGAGTATAAAGAGATGAAAAAACAAGCTCTTCAGATTAATACTTGGGGAAAAAATGTTTACGTAAAAGTGCCGGTTGCTAATTCTAAAGGTATTTTTATGGGCAAGATTATTAAAGAACTTAATAGTTTAAATATTAAACTTAATATCACAGCAGTATATAGTGCTAAACAGACAGAAAAAATTCTTAAATTAGTTAACCAGAAAACCAAAGTTATAATTTCAATATTTGCTGGTAGAGCAGGTGACACTGGCAAGGACCCAGTTCCAGAATTTAAAAAAAGCATAGCAATAGCAAAAAAATTTAAAAATGTAGAGATACTTTGGGCGAGCGTTAGAGAGCCCTATAATTATCTTCAAGCAAAAAAGTTAGGTTGCCATATAATAACGATACCACCCACAACTATAGAAAAAATAGAAAATTTTGGAAAAACATTTAATCAACTTACTGAAGAAACAGTAAAAGCTTTTTTGGTTGATAGTAAGAAATCTAAATTTAAAATTTAAAAAAAATGAAATTTAAAGATTTAAATTTAAATAGCATTTATTTATTTATTTTTTTTTACTTAACATTAATAGTTGGTTTTAATTATGGTGAAAACTTAAATTATGGATCTTATGGTGATTGGGTTGGAAGTAATAGAGAGCCAATAAAAGATTTCTCAAATAATTTTCTTCATACATTTTTAAACTTTGATAGTTATGGTCATCGACATTCACCAGTGTACTTAATGTTTTTATCATTATTTCTAGATTTAGGCTTTGACATAAAACAGGTTAGATTTATTAATTTGCATCTTTGTATCTTACTAATATTAATTTTCTATCAATGTTTAAAATCAATCTTCACAAAAGTTAATATCAATCATCTCATTCTTTTATCTTTAATAATTTTTTTATCACCAACTTTTAGATCTCTAGCAATATGGCCAGATAGCAGACTACCAGGACTAATTTTTTTTACTTTAACTATATATTTTTTTTTAAAATTAAAAAAAACTAATCAATTTAAGTATACATGGTTTACAAGTATATCACTTATACTTTCATCGTATATAAGTCCAAATTTTTCAATTTTTTTTCCTTATTTTTTTTTCTTTTTTCTAAAAGAATTTGGATTTAAAAAATTAAACCTTTTAATTGTATTTTACTTTTTAGCTTCATTGCCAATTTTGTATTACATTTTTATTTTAGATGTAAATTTTTTAACAGCTGGAAAGACTCCATATTTAAACAACGAAAATGTTAGTTTAAGTTTTAATTTATCAGATAAAATAATGATTATTAGCTCAATAGTCTTTTTTCATTTATCACCAATACTAATTATGGATAATGTTTTTAATCACTTTAAAAGTTTTTTGTTTAAAAATTTTATATTAATAATTTTATCAACAGCATGTTTAATTTACTTTTTTAATTATCAATTTAATTATACAGGTGGTGGTGTATTTTTCATTTTATCATATTTACTTTTTGATAATAATTATCTTTTTTATATTGGATCATTTTTTTTTATAGGTTTTGTTTTTTATATTGCGTCTTTAAATTTGAATAATCTTTTTTTATTAATATTAATAGTAATTTCAAATATACAAAATACCATCTACCATAAATATTATGAACCAATGATACTCATTATGTTTTTTACTTTAATAAAATATCCAGGGGTAGAAAGCTTTCTTAAGAAAAAAAGTAATATTTTTTACCTATATTTTTTAAGTGCTATTTATATTTTAATGAGAATTGTTAAGATTGGTTATTTTGTATAATTTATCAAAAATTTGGTTGCGGGGGACGGATTTGAACCGCCGACCTTCAGGTTATGAGCCTGACGAGCTACCAGACTGCTCCACCCCGCGGTGTATTTAAATTCTATTTTTAAGCTTATTAAGCTTTTTAACTCTTTTAATATTCTCTTGTAGAATTCTTTTTTTCTTTTCAGAGGGTTTTTCGTAAACACTCTTTAATTTTACTACTTTAAAAAAACCATCACGTTGTAATTTTCTTTTTAAAACTCTTAGAGCTTGTTCAATATTGTTATCTTTAACTTCAATTTTCATAAATTTTAAGTGTGTTTAACTAACATTATATAATTTTACTGTCTATTAAAATTATTCAATGTTTGAGACTTCCCTTGCTAATTTTGCCTTCTCCTTTTCTTTTTTCTCTCTTTTAATTCGTCTTTCTGCTTTTTCAATAGCCTCTACCAAATCTTTTTGAGAGAATAACCCTAATGCAACAGGATCTTTAGGATTTAAATTATTATAATTCCAGTAACTTTTATTTTTAATTGCAGTAACCGAAGCTTTAGTAACTCCAACTAATTTTGCAATTTGAGAGTCTTTTAGTAATGAATGATGTTTAATTAACCACAAAGCCGAGTCTGGTTTGTCTTGTCTTTTTGATAACGGAATATATTTTTTAATTTTTTTATTCTCAGTCGAAATCTCAATATCAGTATTTTTAATCTGCAATTCTTTATTCTCATCTTTTGAAGCTAATTCAATTTCTTCCCTCGTAAGTTGACCAGATATAATTGGATTATAAGCCATAATTCCTTTTGCAACTTCACCATCAGCAATCCCTTGTACTTCAACCTCATGTAGGTTGCAAAATTTAGCAATTTGTTTAAATGTAAGTGTAGTATTTTCTACTAGCCAAACAGCAGTCGCCATTGGCATTAATGGTACGTTCGACATTTAATCCTTTTTTTCTGATCTGAAGTTTTGGAATTTTTTATTAAATTTACTTACACGACCCTTATCCATTAACTTTTGTTTTCCACCTGTCCAAGCAGCATGTGATTTTGGATCTATTTCTAATCTTAAAACTTCTCCTTTTTTCCCCCAAGTTGATCTTGTTTCAAATTGAGTTCCATCAGTCATTTCTACTGTAATTGTGTGATAGTCTGGATGTATGTCTTTTTTCATATCGAGACTTATAGCAAATGAATTCTATAAAACAATTAAAAGTTCTTTAATTTTTCAAGCATTTTGTCGTTAATTGCCATGCTCGAAGCTCTTATTTGTATATCTTTATTTTGTGAAAGGTCGATTTCATTAATCATTCCACCTGCTTCTTTCACCAATATTATACCTGCTGCTATATCCCATAAATTAAGGTCGTTTTGAAAATAACCATCATATCGACCTGCTGCAACATAGGCAATATCTAGAGCGGCACTCCCAGATCTTCTTAAAGGTAAGTCGACTTCAATTTTAGCTACACCACCTGTTGCAAACAAACAGCTATTAAGCTCCTTTTTTTTGGACACTCTTATCCTTTGATTATTAAAGAAAGCACCACTGTCTTTTTCAGCATAAAACATTTCATCTTTAATTGGATCATAAATTAAACCTGAAATAATTTCATTACCATATTTTAAGGCTATAGATATTGCAAAGTGAGGTACACCATGCAAAAAATTTGTAGTACCATCAATAGGATCTATGATCCAAGTATGTTCCTTATCTTTGTTGTTTTCAGAGCCATCTTCTTCACTAATAATAGAATAGTAAGGTCTTGCTTTTTTTAATTCTTCTATAATTATTTTTTCAGCTTTTAGGTCAGCGTTTGATACAAAGTCAGTCGGGCCTTTAATTGAAACCTGTAGTTTTTCTATTTCTCCAAAATCCCTGATTAATGCTCTAGATGCTTTTTCAGCAGCTTTAATCATAACGTTTAGATTAGCTGATATAGATTGCATAAAAATTATATCTTTTTTATGTATTCCATAGTTCGAGTATCAACTATGATTTTGTCACCACTCTCAATAAAAGGAGGAACTTGAATGTTTACTCCATTATCTAATACGGCAGGTTTATAAGAAGATGAAACTGTTTGTCCTTTTAGAGCAACATCAGTTGTCTCAATAGTGCATGTCACTTGATTAGGCAATTCTACCGCTAAAGGTTTTTCATTATAGAAACTTATATTAACCTCCAAGTTTTCTGTTAGCATTTTACCTTTTTCACCTACTGTTTCTTTTTTAATATTAATTTGTTCATAAGATTTAGGATCCATAAAATAATAATCTGTTTCATCTTCATAAAGATAATTAAATTTTGTCTCATCTAATGAAGCCTTTTCAACAGATTCACTTGATCTAAATCTTTCATTTAATTTTGTATTTTTATTTACACTTTTCATTTCAACTTGTGCAAAAGCACCACCTTTACCAGGTTTTACATGCTGAGTTTTTAAAACTTGCCAAAGATCATCTTTATATTCTATTAACATCCCAACTCTAATTTCACTTGCGTATATTTTCATTTTAATTTTTTAATAGCTTCTAAAGGTTTATATTTTTTATTGTGCCAAATGTAGCCTGAAATAGCTAAAAAGTTAGCTTTATTCAATAAGAGTTTTTTGTAATTATTCAACTTTATACCACCAATAGCAACAACCGGTAAGGTAGTTATCTTTTTTATAGATTTCAGTATTCTCAAATTAGCTCTATATTTAACTTTTTTAGTTTGAGTTGAGTAAAACGCACCAAACGCTAAATAATCAGCCCCATCCGAAATTCCTTTTTTTGCTAATTTTATTGAATTATGACAGGTAACACCAATAATCTTATTCTTTAATAGTTTTCTTGCCTTAACAATACTCATGTCGCTTTGGCCCAAATGACAACCATCTGCATTCAGTTTTTTTGCAATCATGGGATCATCATTCACTAAAAATTTTACTTTGTACTTCTTGCATATTGTTCGAATTTTTTTTCCAATAATAAGTTTATTTTTGATTGTTTCTTTTTTTAGTCTCAATTGAAAATAGCTAACTTTTCCTGATTTTAATACTAATGATAAATTAGTATAAAATTCATCGTCTTCTATTTTATTTGGTGAAATTAAATATATAAACTTTGTATTTTTTTTATTGAGACTCAAGTTCAGCTGACCATTTCCCTTGAGCTGCTAATGTACACATGTTTGCTCTATGATTAAATACGTTTTGTGTGCCTTCAATATTTTTAATATCTTTTGACCAGAATTTAAGAGCACTTTGTTGTAAGGCTCTTCCATACGAATAGGTCATGATAAAATTTGTATCATTGTGCTTATTTATTAAATTTAAATTTTCTGTTGCCTCAACCTCTGTCTGACCTCCTGATAGGAATGCAATACCAGGCACTTCAGTTGGTACATTTTCTTTAAGACATATTAGAGTAAGTTTAGCAGTTTCCTCATTAGATATCTTCTTATCAGAACTAGCTCCTGCTAAAATCATATTAGGTTTTAAAATTATTCCACTGAAGTCAATGTTATGGAGCATTAACTCCTCAAAACATTTTTTAAGAACTTTTGAAGTTTTGTTAAAACAGTCTTCAGCTGAATGATCACCATCCATTAAAACTTCTGGTTCTACTATTGGCACCATTCCACATTCTTGAACCAAGGCTGAGTACCTTGCAAGAGCATGTGCGTTTGAATGAATAGATAATTCGCTTGGGTGCTTTTTTGTAATATTATAAACACCTCTCCATTTTGTAAATCTTGCCCCTAATTTATAATATTCTTTCAATCTTTCTCTTAAACCATCAAGACCTTCTGTAATTTTTTCTTCAGTAGAATTTGCCATAACTTTAGCTCCAGTATCAACTTTGATTCCAGGAACAGCACCTGTTGCAGAGATTAATTCTGGTATAGCTTTGTTAGAATTAGAAATTTGTTTAATTGTTTCATCATATAAAATAACCCCACCAATAAATTTTTTCATTGCTTCTGAGGTAAAAAGTGTCTCTCTAAATAATAATCTATTTTCTGGAGTTGAAGGAACTGCAACAGAATCTAATCTTTTTGTCATAGTGCCATTACTTTCGTCTGCAGCAAGGATGCCCTTGCCATTTGACAGTATTTTAAGTGCTATTTTATTTAGTTCTGACATATTAGTTAAGAGCTTTTATACCAGGAAGTTCTTTTCCTTCAAGAAATTCTAAAAAAGCTCCTCCTGCGGTTGAGACAAAATTAAAAGAATTAACTGCATCGATAGTATTTAATAGTGAAACAGTATCACCTCCACCTGCTACAGAATAAATTGTATTATTATTATTTTTTTCGACAATTTTTTTTGCAATCTGAATACTTCCTTTAGCAAAATTAGGGTTTTCAAAATAACCTGCAGGTCCATTCCAAAGGATAGTATTGCTTTTATCTATTAAGTTATTGATGGTTTTTATTGATTTAGGACCAATATCTAAAATTAAGTCATCTTTAGAAATATCCTTTAATTCTTTTATTGTTGGATCGCCATTTAAATTTTTTCCAACCACAACATCTTCTGGAAAAAGTATTTCGCAATCTTCTTTTTTTGATAAAGAAAATATTCCTTCAATGATTTGATGACAATTATCCTCTTGAAGAGATTTTCCAATTTCATAACCTTGATATTTAAGTATATTATTGGCCATTCCTCCAACTATTATAATATTATTAAACTTTGAAATTAAATTTTTTATAATATTAATTTTAGAAGAAATTTTAGAGCCACCAATTATACAAGTAATAGGCTTCTTAATTTCAGAAGTAATCTTAGTTAATGCTTCAATTTCTAAGTCAAATTGAAGACCTGAATATGAGGTAATAAATTTTGTTATTTTAAAAATAGAGGCATGTGCTCTGTGAGAACATGAAAATGCATCATTAACATAAATATCAGCTAAACTTGCCAAATGTTTAGCAAAAGCGTTGTCATTTTTTTCTTCTTCTTCATAAAACCTAAGATTTTCAAGTATCACAATTTTTTCATTTTGATTTTTAAAAAGATCAGTTGAATTTATTTCTCGAATATTTTTAGTGATAAGTTTAATATCAGTTTTTAATTTGATTTTTAGATCTTCACATATAGGTTCAAGGGATAGCTCTTTGACAACTTTACCTTTGGGTCTACCAACATGTGAAAGTATTATTATTTTTGCATTTTTTTCTAATAAATATTTAATTGTTGGTAATATTTTATCAATTCTGGTGGTATCAGTAATTGTTCCATTTTCTAATGGAACATTTAAATCCAACCTAAGTAATATATTTTTTTGATTAAGATCAGCCTGGTTCTTTATACTTTTCATTAAGAGTTTTTATGAAGATATTCTGCTATATCACACATTCTGTTTGAAAAGCCCCATTCATTATCATACCACGCAGAAATCTTACCCATATTTTTACCCACAACATTAGTCAAGGAAAGATCAACGATTGCAGAAGCTGAATTGTGATTAAAATCAATGGATACTAATTTTTCTGATGTTGCTTCTAAAACTTTGTTTGTTTGTTTCTTCACTGCATTTGTAAATGCCATATTTATGATTTCTTTACTTATTTCTTTTTTAGTACAAAAAACTAATTCTATTAAGGAAACATTTGGTGTGGGCACTCGCATAGCTACACCCTCAAGTTTTCCTTTTAAAGCAGGTATAATTTCACCAATTGCTTTTGAGGCACCTGTAGAAGTTGGAACTATTGATTGACTGGCAGATCTTGCTCTTCTTGGATCTTTATGAGAATTATCTAAAATTCTTTGATCACTAGTAAAAGCATGGATAGTAGTCATAAATCCTTTTTCAATTTCAAAATCATTATTTAAAACATTTGCAACAGGAGCCAGACAATTAGTAGTACACGAAGCGGCCGAAATAATTTGGTCATCATTTGTTAAAATATTTTCGTTAACACCAAATACAATTGTTTTATCTGCATCTTTACATGGGGCTGAAACTATAACTTTTTTAGCGCCATTTTTAAGGTGAGCTAATAATTTATCTTTTGAATTAAATTTTCCAGTACATTCAAAAACATAATCAACTCCATATGATTTCCAATTTATATCTTCAATATTTGAGTGTTGAGAAAAAGTAATCTTATTTTTATTAATAATTAAATGCTTTTCATCAAATTCTAACTCTGCGTTAAATTTTCCATGAACAGAGTCATATTTTATTAGTGTACAGCTTGCTTCAGCATTGGATCGGTTGTTTATATGTTTAATTTCTATATTTTTGTTTTGGCTTTCAATGATTGCTCTAATTATCATTCTACCAATTCTGCCCATTCCATTTATTCCAACTTTTAATGTCATTTCTTATTCTTTATAAGGTTTTTTGTCTTTTTTGAAATATTTTCAACTGTTAATCCAAAATATTTATAAATCTCTTTATAAGGTGCACTTTTTCCAAAAGTTTCTATTCCAAATGTCAAACCATCAGTCCCAATATATTTCTTCCAACAATCTGTTGATGCAGCTTCAATAGATATTTTAAATTTTGTTTCACCAAGTATTTTCTGCTTATAAGAAGATGACTGTTTGTCAAAAATATCATGGCATGGAACAGATATTACTTTAGAGTATATTTTGTCTTTAGCTAATTTGTGGCTAGTTTCAATTGCAAGATTAACTTCAGATCCACTAGCAAGTATAGTGAGGTTGATCTTTTTATTTGTTCTAAAAACTTCGTATGCTCCAAATGAACATTTATTTAAGTTTGAATATTTTTTTCTTATAGGATCAAGATTTTGTCTAGTCAATGATAAGACGCTGGGTGTATTTGAATTTTTTAGAGACAATTCCCAACATTCTATAGTTTCCATTCTATCTGCAGGTCTAAAAACATTTAGGTTTGGAATAGATCTTAAGCCAGACAATTGTTCTATTGGTTGATGGGTTGGACCATCCTCACCCAAACCAATAGAGTCATGAGTCATTACATATATAACTCTTTGTCCCATCAGAGCTGATAGACGTATTGATGGTTTACAATAATCTGAGAATATTAAAAATGTTCCTCCGTAAGGGATGAGCTTGCTATGAAGTGCAATACCATTCATTATTCCACACATTGCATGTTCTCGAACACCATAATGAATATAATTGCCATTAAAATTATTAGAATTGATAACTTTGTGGTGCATAGTTTTAGTATTATTAGATCCAGCTAAATCAGCGGATCCCCCAATTAAAGTATTTTTATCTTTAGTTAATGCATTCAAAACTAATTCAGAAGATTTTCTTGTAGCAAAGCTTTTATTTTCTTTTAATGAAATTTGTTTTTCAATTTTTAATGATTTAGAAAAATTATTCTTTAATATTTTATCTATTATAAATTTTTTTCTTTTATAAAATTTATTCCAATTTTTTTCTAATTTAATTCCTTTATCACCAGTTTTTTTCCATTCATTTAAAATATTTTTTGGTATTTCAAAAGGCTTATATTGCCAATTTAATGTTTTTCTAACAAGTTTGATCTCATCTATCCCAATTGGACTACCATGTGAAGATGATTTACCAGATTTATTTGGCGACCCATAGCCAATTTTTGTTTTACATGAAATAACTGTAGGTCTTTTCGCATTCTGAACTTTTTTTAATGCATTAAATATTTCTTTTTCATTGTGACCACTA
This sequence comes from Candidatus Pelagibacter sp., assembly GCA_016778675.1. GTDB lineage: Bacteria > Pseudomonadota > Alphaproteobacteria > Pelagibacterales > Pelagibacteraceae > Pelagibacter. The sequence goes on from JADHPA010000007.1 coordinate 10,156, forward strand.
ATTAAGATATAATCCCAACCATAGCTTTCAAATCTTTTTTTATAATTATCAGATACAGCCAAGCTTGTTGGTCCATCAATTGAAATTGAATTATTATCAAAAAGCATTATAAGATTTTTTAATTTTAAGTGACCAGCCAAACTCATAGCTTCGTGACTTATGCCTTCCATTAAACAACCATCACCTGCTAAAACATAAGTTTTATGATTAATTATTTCTTTACCTAATTTTTTTTTAAGAATTTCTTCTGCTACAGCAAATCCAACGGAGTTAGCAATACCCTGCCCAAGTGGACCAGTGGTTGTTTCAATCCCTGTTCCAGGATGATATTCAGGGTGTCCTGCACAAATTGAATTTAATTGTCTAAAATTTTTAATATCCTTTATAGAAACACTTTTGTATCCAGTTAGATAAAGTAAAGAATATAATAACATTGATCCATGACCCGCAGACAAAACAAACCTATCTCTATTTAGCCAGCTAGGATTATTGGGATTAAATCTTAAAAAACTTCTAAATAAAACTGTAGCAACATCAGCCATACCCATGGGCATTCCAGGGTGACCTGAGTTGGCTTTTTGTACCGCGTCTATAGACAAAAACCTTATTGCGTTTGATAAATCTTTATGTAGTTTGTTCAAAAATTATCCTATCTAGACTTCGTAGACTCAATTTAATATTATAAATATATATATATGAAAACAGAGACTGAAAAAGAAAAAAAATTGAGTTTTGCAATTAATAAACTTAAGAATTTGAAATTACAAAACCCTTCACTAAAAACTAATCTAGAAAATTTGAATGCTCAAAAAAATCAATTAGAAATTGAAAAAAAAGAAATTGAGGAAAAATATCAAAACCTAATGAGCGAACATAAAGCTCTTAATCAGAAATTAGAGGAGATTAAACAACAAAAATTGGATGAACAAAAAAAAGAAACTGAATTTTCAGAAAAAATTGATGAATTAAATCAAGAAACAGATACTTTATTAGAAGAAATAGATAAATGGCAAATGTAAATATCAAATTTAATGGTAAAGATTTTTTATTGTCTTGTGACGATGGACAAGAGGAGCATTTAGAAGAATTGCTTATTCATATTAATGAAAAATTTAATAAACTTAAAAATGATCTGGGAAATATTGGTGAAAATAAACTTTTATTAATTACTTCTGTTCAAGTAATGGATGAATATTTTGAGACCAAGAAAAAAGTAGAATTAAAAAAAGAGCAGTTAAAAGACCTTTCTAATAAATTTAGAGAGCTAAAATCTTTAGTTTATGAATATAAAGATAAAAAAGAAGAAGAAATAGCTCAACTTACTCAAAATCATGAAGAATTTAAAAATGAAATTGAAAAAAATAAGCAAGACTATGAAAAGATACTAGAAGATGCTGCTGATGAAATTGAAAATTTTGTTGCAAAAGCTAATTTAGAAAATCCAGTCCAATAAACTTGTGCTAAAAAAAAGATTAAGAAATAAAATTCTTAAAATTAGAGAAACATATAATAAAGATAATCTTAAGTTAGATTACAAGAGAATTATTAACTTTTTTAAAAAAGAAAATATAATTGCTAAAAAAATTGGTGGATACTTTCCTATCAATTTTGAATTTGATGATTTAGATTTACTCAAAAAATTTGAAAAAGATAATTATCAAATATCATTACCGGTAATTAAAAAAAGTTTTCAAATGGACTTTTATAATTGGACTTTTATTGATCCATTAAAAATTAATAATCTTGGTATACCAGAGCCAGAAGCAAAAAAAATTGTTCACCCAGATATTTTATTTATTCCTATGGTCGCATTTGATAAAAATTTAAATAGACTGGGGTATGGTGGCGGATATTATGATCGTTTTATTGAAAAATTATCAAGAAAAAAAAATATTATCAAAATTGGCTTAGCTCTTTCATGTCAAAAAATAAAAAAAATTCCTATTAACAAACATGATCAAAAACTTGATTTTATTATAACAAATAAAGAAATTATAAAATGAGAATTCTTTTTTTAGGGGATGTAGTGGGTATCTCAGGCCGCTCAATGGTCTTAAACAATTTACTATCAAAAATAAAAGATCATAAAATTGATTTTGTTATAGTTAATGGTGAAAATGCTGCTGATGCAGGCGTTGGACTTACAGAGGAAATTTGTAAAGATTTTTTTAACTGTGGCGTGGATGTCATTACGACAGGCAATCATGTTTGGGACCAGAAAGAAACTATGTCTCATATTGAAAAAGAAAATAGATTGTTGAGGCCAAAAAATTTATTTGAACCTTCTCCAGGAAAGGGATTTGAAATATTTAATTCAAAAAATGGGATGAGGGTTGGAGTACTAAATTTAATGGGGAATGTATTTATGAAAAAATGTGATGAAGTATTTCAAGTAGCAGAAAAATTTATTAAAAAATATAATTTGAAAGAAGATTATGATTTTCTTGTTGTTGATTTCCACGGTGAAATTACTAGTGAAAAAAATGCAATCGGACATTTTTTTGATGGAAAGGCCACACTAGTTGTTGGTACTCATACCCATATACCAACAAACGACGCTAGAATTCTTAAAGGAGGAACCGCCTATCAAACAGATGCAGGAATGTGTGGAGATTACGACTCTGTAATTGGAATGAACAAAGAAAATTCAATTAACCGTTTTTTAAAAAAAAAATCTACCAAACACTTTCCAGCAATTGGTGATGCTACTTTATGTGGTGTAATTGTTGATTGTGATATAGAAACAGGTTTAGCAAATAAAATTGAAAATTTTATATATGGAGAGGAATTAAAAAATTCTCGTTAATTATTATGTCGGGTCACTCAAAATGGGCAAGTATCAAACATTCCAAAGGAAAAGCAGACAAACAAAGATCAAAAGTATTTTCAAAACTATCAAAAGAAATAAGTGTTGCTGCAAAATTAGGCGATAAAGATCCAGCAATGAATCCTAGACTTAGATCTGCTATCCAGGCTGCAAGATCAGCGAATATGCCAAAAGATAATATCGAAAGAGCAATAGACAAATCCTCAGCTAGCAATGACAATAATTTTGAGAATTTAAGATATGAAGGTTTTGGACCAGATAAAATTGCAGTAATTGTTGAAGCTCTAACAGATAATAAAAATAGAACAGCCTCCAATATCAGAACAATATTTCAAAAAAATGGTGGTAATTTAGGAACACAAGGGTCTGCCTCTCATAATTTTAATCAACTTGGTATTATAAAAATAGATAAAAAAGAAATTTCAGACGAACAAATTTTTGAACTAGCAATTGAGTCGGGTGCAGATGAATGTATTTCCTATGAAAATTTTCATGAAATACAATGTCCTATGAATGAAATTTATAATGTAAAAAAAAATCTTGAAAAAACGATAGCAAATTTTATTTCTACAGAAATCGAATGGGTACCTTTAAAAAGTGTTAATGTTGAAAAAGATAAAATTGACTCTGCAATTGAATTTCTAGAAACTCTTGAAGATGATGATGACGTACAAAATGTTTACTCAAATATTAATTTAAAAAATAATTAATGCTTATAATTGGAATTGACCCAGGCATAACAGGTTCTATTTGTTTTTTTCAAGATGGAAAAATAATTGATGTTGTTGAGATGCCCAATATGCCCGAAGGAAAAAAAAATAAAAAACAAGTAAATGGTGCTCAAATTTATCATGAAATTTCTTTAAGAATAAAAGATTTAAAAAAAGAAGATATTAAAGTGGTGATTGAGCAGGTTTCGGCTATGCCCGGTCAAGGAGTTACAAGTATGTTTAATTTTGGTCAATCATTTGGAATTTTAAAAGGGATATGTTCTGCAATGCAATTACCAATGTATTTTGTTAGACCCGCTAAATGGAAAAAATACTTTAATCTTATTAATTCAGAAAAAGATGCCAGCAGAACTAAGGCAATCGAAGTATTTCCTTATTATTCATCAGAATTATCTAAGAAAAAAGATTCTAACAAAGCGGATGCAATTTTAATAGCTAGCTTTTATTACGAAACTTATAAATTAGAGGGTTAATTTAACTTTAATAAAGTCAAATTCATGACACATTTTAGTGTGAAAGCTTAATAATGGAAGCTGATATTACATCACAAGCAGTAGGACTTGCATCAAATACTGATTTCTCGTTATGGAGTTTGTTTTTAAGAGCAGATTTTATTGTAAAATCAGTAATACTTACGCTTATTGCCTGCTCTATATATTCATGGGCTATTATTATCGAAAAATTTAAATTATTTAAAAAAATAAATATAGAGTCAGAGGAATTTGAAGAAAAATTTTGGAGATCAAAGTCTGCAGAGACTTTTTATAATAGTTTACCAGCTAATTTAGAAAACCCTATGGCTTTATTATTTAAGGAAGCTATGCAAACTTTATTAAAAGCTAAAAATAAAGCTAATTTAAGTGACAGAATGAGTGGAATGCTGGAGGTTAGTATTGAAAAGCAAATATCAAAAATTGATAAAGGTTTTACTTTTTTAGCAACAGTTGGTTCAACGGCACCGTTTATTGGTTTATTTGGAACTGTTTGGGGAATAATGAATTCATTTCAATCAATTGCCATTTCAAGAAATACTAGTTTAGCAATTGTAGCACCAGGAATAGCCGAAGCTTTATTTGCAACCGCATTAGGTTTGTTAGCAGCGATTCCAGCAGTTGTTGCTTACAATAAATTTAATTTAGACTCAAAAAAATATTCACAAAAATTAGAAAATTTTTCTAAAAGATTTTTATCAATAATTTAAAATGGCTTTTAAACTCAATCGTTCATCAAAAGAGCCTATGAGCGAAATAAATGTAACTCCTTTTGTAGATGTAATGTTAGTTTTGTTAATTATATTTATGGTTACAGCTCCATTGTTAACAGTTGGAGTACAGGTCGACTTACCTGAAAGTTCTGCAGACACATTACCAGAAGAGCTTGAACCATTAACACTATCTATTAATGCTAAAGGTGAGATATTTATTCAAGAGTCAAAAGTTGATTATGACAAAATAACAGCGAAGATTTTAGCTGTATCGAAGAATAGAACAGATACAAGAATCTATGTCAGAGGAGATAAATCAATAAATTATGGTAGGGTTTTGGAGATAATGGGAATGTTGTCTGGGTCTGGTTTTACTAAAGTAGCATTGATTTCTGAACCATATAAAGAGAGGTAGTAAAAGTGAATAGAAATATATTTATTTCTTTTGGGTTTCATATACTTCTTGTATTAATTACTGCCATGAGTTTACCTTTCTTAGCTAAAAAACCAATTGATTTACCACCGATTGTTTCAGTTGAACTAATTCAGATTACAGATAAAACAAATATTCCATTTGCACCTAAAGCAAAAAAAATAATTGAAAAAGTTAAAGAAAAAGAAAAAAAACTTGTCTCTGAACAAGCCCCTCCAAAAGCAGTTAAAAAAGATAAACAAGATGCAATACCTTTGCCTGATGAAAAGTTAGAAAAGGTTAAAGAAATTAAAGAAGACAAACAAAACCCTGAAAAAGTTGAAACAGAAATTAAACAAGTTTCAGAATTTGAAAAAAAAGATTTATTTGATCCAAATAATATTGCAGCCTTAATTGATAAATCTAAAGTAGAAAGCGCTGAAACAAACAAAAAAAGCAATGAAATAAGCCAGGATCAAGATAAGAATATAGAATTTGGTGGTTTGTCACTAAGTGAAGAAGATGCTCTAAAAGCACAAATATTTGGATGTTGGAGTATTCCTTTAGGATTACCTTACAACGAAAATTTACTAGTTAGAATTAAGTTACAATTAAAGCCAGATGGATCTATTATAGATTCCGAAATTCTTGATCATGCTAGAATGAATAAACCAGGACAAGGATTTTATAAAGTTTTAGCAGAAAGTGCATTGAGAGCAGTAAAACTATGTCAGCCTCTTAGAGTACCTAGCACTGGATATGAGAGATGGAAAGAGTTACAATTAAATTTTGATGCAAGAGAAATGTTAGAAGGATAAAATGTTATATAGATATTTATTAATATTACTGATCATATTTCCAATTAAAGCAATGGCTTTGATAGAAGTTGATATTACGAGAGGAAACTTAAGCCCTCTTCCCGTTGCTGTTTCTCCACTATCAATCGATGATAATTCTAAAGAAAATTTTAAAAAAATTTTAAAAAAAGAAAATTTAGGAGCTGAGATATCTTTAATAGTTGAAAATAATTTAAAACAAACAGGCCTTTTTAATCCTTTAGATAAAAATGCATTTCTTCAAAAACCTGATATTGCAAATTTAAAACCTAGATTTGAAGATTGGAATTTAATTAAAGCTCAAGCACTAATAACGGGCAAAGTAACTTTTGTAGACGATAAATTAAGAGTTGAATTTAGACTGTGGGATATTTTAGCTGGAAAAGAAATGATGGCATTAGCATTTACTACTGTTCCAAGTAATTGGAGAAGAGTTGGTCATATAATTACAGATAAAGTTTATGAGCGTCTAACAGGTGAAAAAGGATATTTTGATACAAGAATAATTTATGTAGCGGAAGAGGGGCCAAAAACTAATAGAATAAAGAAATTAGCCATTATGGATCAAGATGGTTTTAATAATAAATTTTTAACTCTAGGGAATGAGTTAGTTTTAACACCAAGATTTAGCCCAACTAATCAAATGGTTACATATCTCTCTTATTTTAGAAATTTACCAAGAGTTTATCTATTAGACATTGAAACAGGAATGCAAGAGGTAGTTGGAGATTTTCCAGGAATGACATTTGCACCAAGATTTTCTCCAGATGGAAAAAAAATTATAATGAGTTTTGCTCAAGATGGAAATTCAGATATATACACTATGGACTTGGAGAATAGAATTGTTGAGAGAATTACAAATCATCCTTCAATTGATACTTCCCCTTCTTATTCTCCAGATGGAAAATACATTACTTTTAATTCTGATAGAAGCGGTTACCAACAAGTTTATATAATGGAGAGTAATGGAAAGAATATTAAAAGAATATCTTTCGGTAATGGACTATACGGTACGCCAGTATGGTCTCCAAGAGGAGATTTAATTGCATTTACAAAACTGCATAAAGGAAAGTTTTATATTGGAGTAATGAGAACAGATGGAAGTGGTGAAAGGTTACTAACAGAAAATTTTTATCAAGAGGCACCATCATGGTCTCCAAATGGAAGAGTGTTAATATTTTATAGAGAAACAAAAACGAACGCAAAGGGAGAGGGGTTTTCTGCTAAATTATGGTCTATAGATTTAACAGGTTATAACGAAAAGTTGATTAAAACAGAAACAGATGCTTCCGACCCATCATGGTCATCTTTATTAACGAATTAGTACTAATAAAGCTTGATTTTTAACTTGAAAGGTCTAATTAAATATGAAAAAAATAACGAATTACAAAAAACGGACTAAGGAGCAACAATGAACTTAAGCAAGATTTTAAAAAATGCATTTTTGATTTTAATAGCAAGTTTAGTGCTATCAGCATGTGCAACTAAAAAAACAACAGGTCAACTTCAAGGTGATGTTTACACAGGAACAGATTCAGTAGAATATTTAGCCTCAGGTGTGCCAGACAGAGTTTTCTTTGCAACAAACGAAACAGTACTTACAACTGCTTCAAGAGATACTTTAAGAAAACAAGCTGCATGGTTAAGAAAAAATTCGGGTGTTAATGTTGTATTAGAAGGTCACGCTGATGAAAGAGGTACAAGGGAGTATAACTTGGCATTAGGTGAAAGAAGAGCCAATTCAGCAAAAGATTACCTAATGACTTATGGAATTTCTTCTGACAGAATTTCAGTATTAAGTTATGGTAAAGAAAGACCTGTAGACTCAGGATCTAACCCATTAGCTTGGTCAAAAAACAGAAGATCGGTTACTGTTAAAGCTAATTAAGTTAGTTAGTTAAATTAATTTATAAAAGACCCTATCACTATTTAATTAGTGAACAGGGTCTTTTTTTTGCCATCATTATAATTACAAATTAGACTTTATGTTAAGTTATAAAAAAATATTTCACATCAAGGCCCTAGCTTTATTTATTTTATTTTCAAATATTACGTTGGCTGATAATCATAATTTAAATGAAGTATTAGAACTAATTCAAAAAGATTTAAAAACACTTGAGAAGGCAGTTTATTCAGAATCAATCAATACAAGCAGTTTAAGTAATCAAGAAAATTTTGATCAAAGTTCGGAAGATGTTCTAACAAGACATTTACTAAAACTATCAGATATTGAAAATCAGTTTCAAGAATTAACTAACAAATTTGAAGAAATAAATTTTAAGCTTGATAAATTATCAAATAGACTTTCTAAAGTTCAAGCTGATAATCAAGTAAGATTTCAAGAAGTTGAAAATGCATTATCATCAGGAGAAGTAAATCAAAAATTAACATCTAGACCAAAAGAAACAGTGGAAAAAGTTTTACCAGGCTCTTCACAGCCACAAGATTTGGGCTCAATTTCTTATAAAGATAATGAAGACCAAAATACTACACAACAAATTCAATCTATTGAAACAACCTCTTCAATAGTAACAGAAACTTTTCAGGCAGAACAAACAATACTGCCAGATGATATACCTGAAAAACAATATGAGTTTGCAACAAGTTTTTTAAAAGTGGGAGATTATAATACCGCTGAGCGAGCTTTTAGAGAGTTTGTATTAGCTAATCCAGAAAATGCTTTAGCAGGTAATGCACAATATTGGTATGCTGAAACTTTTAGAATTAGGCAGCTTTATACAGATGCTGCCTCAGCTTATTTGGAAGGTTATCAAAAATATCCAAAAGGTGAGAAGGCTCCTATAAATTTATTAAAACTTGGTGTATCAATGGTTCAGATAGGTGAAAAAGAACAAGGATGTAAAATGATTGAAGGTGTTGCAAAGCAATATCCTAAAGCAAATCAATCTGTGCTACAAAAAGCTAAGTATGAATCTAAAAAATTTGAGTGTGAAAAACAAAACACGTAGTCAGATCCTTGAATACTTAAATAAAAAAAAAATTTCTAGAATATATAAAAAGTTTGCAGCATCTTTGAAGGTTGAAGAAAACCTAGCCGTGGCTGTATCAGGAGGCCCAGATAGTCTAGCTTTAGCATATTTAGCAAAATGTTATGCTATTAAAAAAAATATTAAAATATATTACTTTATTGTTGATCATAGACTTCGAAGTGAGTCATCTTTAGAGGCCAAAAATATAAAAATTTTTTTAAAGAACATTGATATAAATTGTGAGATTTTAAAATGGAATGGAAAAAAACCAACTAAAAATATTCAAGCTATAGCAAGGAATAAAAGATATTCATTATTAATTAATCAGTGTAAAAAAAAAGATATAAAACACTTATTGTTAGGACATCACTTAAATGATGTTTTGGAAAACTTTTTAATCAGAATAGTTAGAGGAAGTGGATTAAATGGATTAATTTCATTCAATAAAATTAGTAAATACAGAGATCAAAATATTAATATTTTAAGACCACTTCTTGATATAGAAAAAAAAGATTTAATTTATATCACAAAAATTATTTTTAATTTTTATGTTAATGACCCATCTAATAAAGATGAAAAATATAAAAGAACAAGAATTCGAAACTTATTACACTCTTTAGAAAAAGAAGGTTTGGATATTAAAAAGCTTGAACTAACCATTAATAATCTTAAAGACTCAGATAGATCAATTAAATTTTATGTGGATAGAAATTTAAATAAGAATTCAAAGTTATTGAATAAAGACAAAACTTACATTTTAAACAAATTTTTTTTTGATCAGTCACATGAGGTAATTTTTAGATCTTTAACAAAAATTATTCAAATTATTGGAAGAAAATATTATCCTGTTAGGGGAAAAAGTATTGATGAAGTAATTAATGCCATTAAACAAAAATCTTTTACCAAGTTAACATTGGGTGGCTGTTTTATTGAAAGGATTAACGAAACTATATTAATATCCAGAGAAAGCGTGCATAAAGTCTGAATTATGTAACAATTTGACACTTGTTTAATTAGCAATAATTATTATCTTAAGGTTATGAACATGAAAAATTTAGCAATGTGGGCTGTAATTGTTTTTCTAACAATTGGACTTTACAATATGTTTAAAAACCCACAGGCTAGCATGGGTGCAAATAATGCAATTATATTTTCAGAATTTTTAACTGAGGTAGAAAATGGTGGAGTTGTAAAAGTTGAAATACAGGGCAACAATATAAAAGGTGTTTTTTCTAATGGAGACTCTTTTTCAACATATTCACCTAATGATCCTAATTTAATTGAAAAACTGTCTAGTAAAGGAGTAAGTATTTCTGCAGCTCCAATAGAAGATAAAATGCCATCTCTTTTTGGTATTTTATTATCCTGGTTTCCGATGTTGTTATTAATAGCTGTTTGGATTTTTTTTATGAGACAAATGCAAGGTGGAAAAGGTGGTGCAATGGGCTTTGGTAAGTCCAAAGCTAAAATGATGAATGAGTTAAAAGGAAAAGTAACTTTTAACGATGTTGCTGGAGTTGAAGAAGCAAAAGAAGAAGTTGTAGAAGTTGTAGAATTTTTAAAAGATCCAAAAAAATTTAGTAAATTAGGAGGTAAAATCCCTAGGGGGTGTTTATTGGTTGGTCCTCCAGGTACAGGAAAAACATTACTTGCAAGAGCTATAGCAGGAGAAGCTGGGGTTCCTTTCTTTACTATTTCAGGTTCAGATTTTGTAGAGATGTTTGTTGGTGTTGGTGCCTCACGAGTTAGGGACATGTTTGAACAAGGTAAGAAGCATTCCCCATGTATAATTTTTATTGATGAAATAGATGCTGTAGGAAGAAGTAGAGGAGCTGGTCTAGGCGGTGGAAATGACGAGAGAGAGCAAACATTAAACCAATTATTAGTTGAAATGGATGGATTTGACACAAACGAGGGTGTCATAATTATTGCGGCTACTAACAGACCAGATGTTTTAGATCCAGCCTTATTAAGACCAGGAAGATTTGATAGACAGGTAGTTGTTTCAAATCCTGATATTATTGGTAGAGAAAAAATTTTAAAAGTGCATGTTAAAAAAATAAAGATGGCTCCAGATGTTAACTTAAGAACTATTGCAAGAGGAACACCAGGATTTTCAGGGGCTGATCTTGCAAATTTAGTTAATGAGTCAGCTTTATTAGCAGCTAGAAAAAATAAAAGAATAGTAACTCTTGATGAGTTTGAAGAAGCCAAAGATAAAGTAATGATGGGTGCCGAAAGAAGATCAATGGTTATGACAGAGGATGAAAAAAAATTAACAGCCTATCATGAAGGTGGGCATGCACTTGTGTCTTTTAATATGGAAGGCTATGATCCAATACATAAAGCAACAATCATACCAAGAGGTAGAGCCTTAGGAATGGTAATGAATTTACCTGAACGAGACAAGCATGGGTATTCAATTAAGTTTTTAAAAGCTAGAATGGCTGTTTGTTTTGGTGGAAGAGTGGCTGAAGAAGTAATTTTTGGAAAAGACAATATTTCAACAGGAGCTGGCGGTGGAGCTGGATCAGACATAAACCAAGCCACACAATTAGCTAGAGCGATGGTAACAAAATATGGAATGACAGAAGAATTAGGACCTGTAGAATATGGTGAAAATGAAGAAGAGGTCTTTTTAGGTAGATCAGTAGCTAGAACACAAAGTGTGTCAGAAGCTGTTGCTCAAAAAATAGATAAAGAAATAAGAAAACTAGTTGATGAAGGGTACAATAAAGCAAAAGAAATATTAACAACTAAGGTTGATGATCTTCATAAAATTGCAAAAGCACTTTTAGTTTATGAAACATTAACTGGTGAAGAGATAGACAACCTAATAAATAAAAATATATACCCAAGCAACAAAGAAGATTTAAAAGTGGAAGATGATGATAAAGACTCTGCTTTAAGCTCAATGGGTCTTAAGCCAAAAATAGTTCATTAAAAATTAATGAAAAAATATTACACAAGAGCGTGTAATTTTACTCATGGAATAAAATCAATTAATCTTGTAAATAAAAAAATTAATTTACCATTAAGAGGAAATAATAAAATTTCCTTTAATGAAATTGAGATAATTTCTAGAAATTCAAAAAAAACAATTCAGATAAAAGATGTTAAGAATTTACCAAAATTTTTAAGAAATAAAGTTACAAAAGATCTTTCCATAATTACTAAAAAGAATAAAAATTTTGCCAATCTTAATTTAAATGATATTCCAAATTTAATGGGTGTGTTAAATTTAACACCAGATAGTTTTTCTGATGGAGGAAGATTTAATAAAAAAAATAGAGGTGTGACTCATGCTATGAATTTATTTAAATTTGGATCAAATATTATTGATGTGGGCGGTGAGTCAACAAGACCAGGGTCACAAACTATAAGCAATGCGAGAGAATGGAAAAGAATTGAAAATACTATTAAGAAGATAAGTAAAAAATTTCCAATATCATTAGATACCAGAAAATCAGAAATAATGAAGAAAGGAATTAAACTTGGAGTTAAAATTATAAATGATATTTCAGGGCTAGAATATGATCAAAAAACAATTGAGATCTTAAGAGATTATAAAACACCATTTGTTATTCATCATTGTCAAGGGACACCAGAAACAATGCAAATTAAACCAGTCTATAAAAATGCACTATTAGATATCTATGATTTTTTTGAAAAAAAAATAAAACTGTTAAGAACGAAGGGTATAAAACATAATAATATTATAATTGATCCAGGTATAGGTTTTGGAAAAAATTTGAAACATAATATGAATTTAATAAGGGATATTTCTATTTTTCATACACTTGGTTTTCCTATATTAGTGGGTGTGTCAAAAAAAAGATTTATCAAAGAAATTGCAGGCATAAATGATACAGAAAATAGAACTGGGGGAACAGTTGCTTCGTCTCTTTATTTAGCCTCACAAGGGGTGCAAATTTTGAGAATACATGACGTAAAGGAATTAATGCAAAGTATAAAAGTATTTAAAAACATAATCCAAAACTAATGACAAAAAAATATTTTGGCACAGATGGCATCAGAGGATTAGTTAATAGCAAGAATATTAATGGTGATATGTTTTTCAAGTTTGGATTAGCATCAGGAACATATTTTAAAATTCAAAAAAAAACAAAACAATTAGCTATTATTGCAAAAGATACTAGGTTGTCAGGTTATACACTTGAGCCTGCTTTAGTATCGGGGTTAGCTTCAGCAGGCATGCATGTTTATACTTTGGGCCCCTTACCAACGAATGGTCTTGCAATGCTAACAAGAAAAATGAAGGCTAATATGGGCATTATGATAACAGCTTCACATAATCCTTATTCCGACAATGGTCTAAAATTATTTGGACCAGATGGTCTAAAATTATCTGACAAAATTGAAAAAAAAATAGAAAAATTAATTGATAAAAAAATTGATAACAATTTAAGTCGACCACAAAAATTAGGGAGAGTTAAAAGACTGGAAACAGCAAATGATGAATATATTAAAATTTTAAAAAAAAATTTTCCAAAGGATTTTAACCTTATAGGTTTAAGAATAGTAATAGATTGTGCAAATGGAGCTGGCTATAAAGCAGGTCCAGAATTATTAAAATCCCTTGGAGCAAAAGTGTTTACAATTGGTGCAATGCCAAATGGATTAAATATTAATAAAAATTGTGGTTCAACACATCCAAATAAAATTAAAAATGCAGTAAAAAAATATAAAGCACATCTTGGTATTTCTTTAGATGGTGATGCTGATAGAATTATTTTGTGTGATGAAAAAAGTAATATCATTGATGGAGATCAAATAATTGCAGCAATAGCTCTAAGGTGGCAACAAAAAAAAATGCTAAAAGGGGGTGTGATAGGCACTTTAATGTCTAATTATGGTTTAGAAAAATTTTTTAAAGGAAAGAATATAAAATTTATAAGAGCAAATGTTGGGGACAGATATGTAAAAGAAAAAATGCAAAAATATAATTTTAATCTTGGAGGTGAACAATCAGGTCATATTATTTTAGGTAAATTTGCAACTACAGGAGATGGTTTGTTGGTTGCTTTAGAAGTATTATTTTCTCTAAGAAAAGGGAAAAGGGCTAGTAATTTTTTTAATACTTTTATTAAAACTCCACAAATCCTAGAAAATATTGAAGTAAAAGATAAAAATATAATAAATAATATCGATGTAAGAAGTTCTATTAAAAAAGCTGAAAAATTAATAAAAAATCAGGGAAGAATCCTAGTTAGAAAGTCAGGAACAGAATCTAAAATAAGGATTATGGGAGAAGGTATAAATAAAAAACTTTTACTGAATTGTTTAGAAATTATTAGGAAAAAAATAAAATAAATTGAAACCTAAAGCAAAAATATTGATAATTGCTGGATCGGACTCTTCTGGTGGAGCTGGCATTCAAGCTGATATTAAAACAGTCACTTCTCTAGGATCCTATGCCATGACAGCAATCACAGCAGTTACAGTTCAAAATACCACAGGTGTAAAATCAATAATCCCAATAAATCCAAAAGAAATATCTAAACAAATAGAATTTACTTCAAAAGATATTAGGCCTGATGCAATCAAGATTGGCATGTTACACTCTTCTAAAGTTATCAAGTCTGTTATTAAATCTTTAGACATAATAAAAGTTAATAAAATTATTTTAGATCCAGTTATGGTAGCCAAAGGAGGTGCAAAGCTAATTGATAATGAAGCAATAAAATTACTAAAAAATAAATTGATTAAAATGGTTAGTTTAATAACTCCAAATATTCCTGAAGCAGAAATCTTAACTAATACAAAGATTAAAAGTAAAGAAGATATGATTTATGCAGCAAGCAAGCTGTTAAACCTTGGTGCTAAAAATGTATTTATTAAAGGGGGGCATCTAAATTCTAAAATAGTCCAAGATATTTTTGTTAATAAAAAAGAGATTATGATTTTTAAAAACAATCGAATTACAACTAATAATACACATGGAACTGGTTGCACTTTATCTTCAGCTATTACTTCATTTTTTGGATGTGGAAAAACACTAAAGAAATCTTGTGAGCTTGCAACTAAGTATGTAAATAATTCAATTAATTCTAAGATTAACTTTGGTAAAGGCCATGGACCGATTAACCATTTAAGCTCGATAACAATAGAAAAAGAATTTAGATAATGAGAAACGTTGTAGTTGTTGGATCACAGTGGGGAGATGAAGGTAAAGGAAAAATCGTTGATTGGCTGTCAGACCAAGCAGATGTTGTAATTAGATTCCAAGGCGGACATAATGCGGGGCATACTTTAGTTATAGATGGTGTCACGTATAAGTTAAGATTGTTACCTTCTGGAATTGTAAGAAAAAATAAAATTTCAATTATTGGCAATGGAGTTGTTGTTGATCCCTGGGCATTATTGGAAGAAATTAAAGAAATTAAATCTAAAGGTGTTGAGGTTAATATAGATAATTTTATAATTTCAGAATCTGCTAATTTAATTTTACCATTTCACAGAGAAATGGATGAGATAAGAGAAGATGCTGCTGGAAAAGGAAAAATTGGAACTACAAGAAGAGGAATTGGCCCTGCTTATGAAGATAAAGTTGGAAGAAGATCAATTCGAGTTATGGATTTATTG
The DNA here is from genome assembly GCA_016778675.1 of Candidatus Pelagibacter sp. GTDB lineage: Bacteria > Pseudomonadota > Alphaproteobacteria > Pelagibacterales > Pelagibacteraceae > Pelagibacter. The sequence goes on from JADHPA010000007.1 coordinate 25,762, forward strand.
TCGGAGAGTAATCTTGATCATAGATTAGAAACTGTACTTTTACACCACAATGCAATTAGAAAAGGCTTAGGTAAGAAAATCTTTGAAAAAGATAAACTCAAATCAGACTTGTTAAAAATTGCGCCAGAAATGCTTAAGTTTTCTCAGCCAGTATGGCTTAGAATTGATGAATTCAAAAAACAAAAAAAGAGAATATTATTTGAAGGAGCACAAGGAATTTTACTTGATGTTGATCATGGAACATATCCCTTTGTAACATCCTCGAACACTGTAGCTTCTAGTGCTGCGACTGGAACTGGTTGTGGACCAAATTCTATTCATTATGTTCTTGGAATAACTAAAGCTTACACAACAAGAGTAGGCGAAGGTCCTTTTCCCACTGAACTAACTGATGATATTGGAGAATTACTTGGGTCAAGAGGAAAAGTATTTGGTACTGTTACAAGTAGAAAAAGAAGATGTGGTTGGTTTGATGGGGTCTTAGTAAGACAAACAATCAAAATTTCAGGAATAGATGGTATTGCACTGACTAAAT
>JADHPA010000066.1 GCA_016778675.1 Candidatus Pelagibacter sp.
AAGGTAAGCTCATAGAAAAATCTTGAACCATTCTAACTAAAGCGTCATAAACAGATTGATCACCATGCGGGTGATATTTACCAATTACATCTCCAACTATTCTTGCAGATTTTCTAAATTGTTTAGACCAATCATAGCCTCCTTTATACATTGCAAATAATATTCTTCTATGAACAGGTTTTAAACCATCTCTTACATCGGGAAGAGCTCTACTTACAATTACACTCATTGCATAAGATAAATAAGACGAGCTCATCTCGTCATGCATCGAAATTAACTTGATATTTTTATCTTTAGGAATTTCTGTGTTAGGCATAAAAAACTAAAATGGAATTTCGTCATCCATATCGTTTGATGTTTGTGGCGAGTCTTCAAAATTATTATTTGATACTTGATTATTATCATTTTGAATTCCACCACCTGTGTTACCACCACCAAGCATAGTAAGAGAAGAGTTGTAACCTTGTATTACAATTTCAGTTGAATATTTATCTTGTCCAGATTGTTCATCTTTCCATTTTCTTGTTACGATTTGACCTTCAACATAAATTTGAGCACCTTTTTTAAGATATTGCTGCACAACATTTACTAAACCATCATTAAATACAACTATACGGTGCCATTCAGTTTTTTCTTTTTTTTCACCAGAAGTTTTGTCTTTCCAGGTTTGGCTTGTTGCCAAACTTAATCTTGCAACACTTTTCCCATTTACCATTTGTTTGATCTCAGGGTCTGCGCCTAAACGCCCAATTAATAATACTTTATTTAAACTTCCAGCCATAATATTTTAAAATGTTTATTTATTTATTTAGTTTTTATATCACAATATAACCTGAATATTAATTTTATTAATTTAAAGCAACTAAAATTATGATCAAAAAGATAGTTATCAAGGGTGCAAAAGAACATAATTTAAAGAATGTTTCAGTTGAAATTCCTAAAGATCAATTTGTAGTCATAACCGGACTTTCAGGTTCAGGAAAGTCCTCTCTTGCTTTTGATACAATTTATGCTGAGGGGCAAAGACGTTATGTTGAAAGCTTATCTGCCTATGCACGTCAATTTTTAGATAAAATGAAAAAACCAAATGTTGATCTTATTGAAGGTTTAAGTCCTGCTATAGCTATAGAACAAAAAAATACATCAAAAAATCCAAGATCAACAGTTGCTACTGTAACAGAAATATATGACTACATGAGAGTACTTTATGCAAGAGCTGGAATACCATTCTCTCCATTTACTGGCAAACCCATAACCTCACAAACAATTACTCAAATTGTAGATTTAATAAAAAAATTACCAAAAAAATCTACAATTTATATTTACGCTCCAGTAGTAAGAGGTCGTAAGGGTGAATATAAAAAAGACATTCTTAGTTATAAAAGAAGAGGTTTTAGAAAAATTAAGATAGATGAAGTTTTGTATGATATTGAAAAAGCTCCTGATTTAGATAAAAAAATCAAACACGATATATCGGTCCTTGTAGATAGAATTGTTGTTAATTCATCTCTTGGAAATAGGTTGGCTGAAAGTATAGAGACGGCTGTAAATCTATCAAATGGCTTGGTTTTTGTTGAATATGAGGATGAAACCTTACCTCAAAAGTTTAGAAAAACTGAAAAATTAATTTACTCAACTAAATTTGCATGTCCTGAGAGTGGATTTACTATTGAGGAGATTGAACCAAGACTATTTTCCTTTAATAGTCCGTACGGTGCCTGTGCTGAATGTGAGGGTATTGGGATAAAGCTAAATGTAGATCCAAATTTAGTAATACCCGATGAGAGAAAAAGTATCGCTGATGGAGCAATTGAGCCATGGGCCAAGTCTACAACGCTGTATTATGCACAAACACTAGCTTCAATAGCAAAACATTACGGATTCTCATTAAATGAAAAATGGAAAAAATTACCAAAAAAAATTAAGGATGTAATTTTATTTGGTTCAGATGAAGAAGAGATAAAATTTAATTATGATGATGGTTATGAAAAATATTCACACAAGAAAACTTTCGAGGGTGTTATCAATAATCTAGAAAGAAGATTTTTGGAATCTGATAGTGAATGGAAGAGAGAAGCAATAGCCGAGTATCAATCAGACTCAGCCTGTGAAGGATGTAATGGAAACAGGCTTAAAGAAGAGGCTTTATGTGTAAAGATAGACAATCTCAACATAAGCGAAGTTACAAAAAAATCAATTTTAGATGCCTCTAAGTGGTTTAAAGAATTAGAAGTTAAATTAGATAAAAGACAATTTAAAATAGCTGAACATATATTAAAAGAAATTAATGAAAGATTAAATTTTCTTTTAAATGTTGGTTTGGATTATCTAACTCTGTCTCGTGAGTCTGGAACTTTATCAGGTGGAGAGGCTCAACGAATAAGATTAGCATCTCAGATTGGATCTGGATTAACTGGAGTTCTTTATGTTCTAGATGAACCTTCTATTGGATTACATCAAAAAGATAATGTTAAACTAATTGATGCCCTCAAAAGACTTAGAGATTTAGGAAACACAGTTATAGTTGTTGAACATGATACTGAAACTATGCAAAATGCAGATCATATAATTGATTTGGGTCCTGAAGCAGGAACTAAGGGTGGAGAAATCATAGCTCAGGGAACTTATAATGAGATCTTAAAAAACAAAAATAGCATAACCGGACAATACTTATCTCATAAAAAATATATCGAAATACCAAAAACAAGAAGGCTTGCTAAAAATGGTAGATTTGTAGAAATTAATGGTGCATCTGGAAATAATTTAAATAATGTAGATCTAAAAATACCAATTGGTAGTTTTACTTGTGTAACAGGAGTTTCTGGAAGTGGTAAGTCCACATTGATACTGCAGACCTTGTATCATGCGCTTAATTTAACCTTAAATAATAAAGCTCGAAAAGTGCCAAAAGCATTTAAAGGATATAAGGGAGTTGAACTCATTGATAAAATTATAGATATCGACCAGTCTCCTATTGGAAGAACACCTAGATCAAATCCAGCCACTTACACTGGTGCTTTTGGTCCTATTAGAGATTGGTTTACAGCACTTCCGGAGTCAAAAACTCGTGGTTATAAACCTGGAAGATTTTCATTTAATGTTAAAGGTGGTCGTTGCGAAGCATGCGAGGGCGATGGTGTAATTACTTATGAAATGCATTTCTTGCCTGATGTTTATATACAATGTGATGAATGTAAAGGAACTAGGTATAACAGAGAAACCTTAGAGATTAAATTTAAAGGAAAAAGTATTGCAGATATTTTAGACATGTCTGTAGATGAAGGGTGTGAATATTTTGAAAATATTTCAAACATTAAAACTAAATTATTAACATTAAAGAAGGTAGGTCTTGGTTATATAAAAATTGGACAACAAGCTACAACTCTATCTGGTGGTGAGGCTCAACGTATTAAATTAGCTAAGGAACTTTCAAAAAGATCTACAGGAAGAACTATGTACATATTAGATGAGCCTACAACAGGTCTTCATCAACATGATATTAAAAAACTATTAGAAATATTGCACACATTTGTAGCTCTAGGAAATACAGTTGTTGTTATTGAACATAATCTAGATGTAATTAAAACAGCAGACTATATTGTCGATATGGGACCTGAAGGTGGTGTCAAAGGTGGAAATATTATCGCAGAGGGCAAACCTGAGGATATTATCAAAATAAAAGGTAGTTATACTGGTGAATTCTTAAAACCCATGCTCGAAGAAAAATTTAAAAAGAGGTTAAAGATTTAAAAATTTAGTGTATAAGTGATTCTAATTATGGGTAATTTACTATCATCACTTCCAAAAACTATTCACGCATCGTTAGCTTTAGCTGTAATTTTTTTTCTAGGGTTATTTTATGGGAATGGTGGTTTTGATTTTGATACAATTTTTTGGAGTTGGTTAACAAGATTTGTTCATGTAACGGTTGCTATAATGTGGATTGGGCTTCTTTGGTATTTTAACTTTGTACAAATTCCAAATATGCCAAAAATTCCTGATGAACAAAAGCCCGCTATAGGTAAAGTTATTGCTCCAGCTGCATTATTTTATTTTAGATACGCTGCATTACTGACGGTTCTGTCAGGATTAATTTTAGCTTATTTAAATGGTTATTTACACGATGCCATGACATTAGGTGGTGGTGGAAAAAATACAGCTATAGGTATTGGTATGTGGCTTGGTTTATATATGGCATTTAATGTTTGGTTTATAATTTGGCCAAATCAAAAAAGAGCATTAGGCATGGTTGAGTGTGAACCTGATGTTAAAGCAAAATCAGCAAGAACAGCTATGCTGTTTTCAAGAACAAATACACTTCTTTCTCTACCAATGTTGCTTTCAATGGTAGCGGCACAAAATTTATATTAATTATTTTCTGCTTCTTCTTTTAAAATAGTTTTTTGGGAAACTCTTAATTTAACTAATATTGGATTGGCAATATAGATTGAAGAATAAGTTCCAAAAATAACCCCAAATATCATAGCGAGTGAAAAACCTTTAAGTATCTCTCCACCGAATAAATATATTGAAAGTAAAGCAAGTAATGTGGTTATTGAGGTAATTAGAGTTCTTGATAGAGTTTCATTTATCGACTTATTAGTTAGGTCAAAGATTTTAATATCAGAATATTTTCTGAGATTTTCTCTTACACGATCAAAAATTACAACTGTATCATTCATCGAATAACCAACTATTGTTAAAACTGCGGCTACTATCGATAAATTAATTTCTAAATTTAATAGAGAGAATAAACCAAGCGTTATTAGAACATCATGAAACAAAGCTATAATTGCACCTAAACTAAACTGCCATTCAAATCTTATCCAAATATAAAATAACATTGCACCTAAGGACAAAAGTATTGCAGTTATACCAGACTTTAAGAGTTCAGAACTTACCTTGGGGCCAACATTTTCAACTCTTCTAAAGGTAAAATTTTCTCCAATTGAATTGATAAGATCTTCTTTAATTAATTCAATAATATTTGAACTTGTGTCTTTTTTTTCGATTTTAATCAAATAATCATTATCTTGACCAAATTTTTTAATATTAACATCACCTAAATTCATTTTGCTGAATACACCACGAAGAGTTGCTACATTAGTTTGGTTATCTTGAGTTCTTAATTCAATTAATGTGCCCCCTTTAAAGTCAATACCAAAATTTAGACCTTTAAAAGATAAAAGTATTATTGAAATAGCAACTAACAATGTTGAGACTATACTGAATGATTTATAAAATTTATTAAAATTTATCATCTAAATAAGTTTAGGTTTTTCTTTATTTTTGACCACATAAAAACTTGTTAATAATCTTGCAATAAAATAAACCGAAAATAATGTTGTAAATATTCCAACAGCTAATGTTACAGAAAACCCTTTAACTGGTCCTGACCCCATAAGAAATAATATAATTGCTGCAATTAAAGTTGTTACATTAGCATCAATGATTGCTGTTTTGGATTTAACATAACCTGAGTCGAATGCTATAATATTATTTTTTTCTTCTCTTAATTCTTCTTTAATTCTCTCAAAAATTAAAACATTTGCGTCAACAGCCATACCAACAGTTAATATTATTCCAGCAATTCCAGGTAACGTTAAAGTTGCTCCAAATAATGTCAGTATACCAATCAGAAAAAATAAATTTACAATCAAAGTGATATTTGCAATGAAACCAAATACTTTATACTTATAAATCATAAAAATTATAACCAAAGCAAATCCAATACATAGTGAAATTATACCAGCATTTATCGAATCTTGTCCAAGATCTGGCCCAACTGTACGCTCTTCTATTATGTTAAGTGGGGCTGGCAATGCTCCAGATCTAAGAAGTAAAGCTAGATCAGTTGCTGATTGAAATGTAAAGTTTCCACTGATTTGTCCAGATCCAC
>JADHPA010000067.1 GCA_016778675.1 Candidatus Pelagibacter sp.
GTTCTTGCGATGCAAGCAGGTGGATCAGCAGATAGAGCTTCTATTGCAAAAAATGTAATGGATGTTGCTAATGCCCCTGGTACTAAGATTTACCCAGGTGAACTTAAAAAAGGTTTAGACTTACTAGCTAAAGGTAAAAAAGTTGACTACGAAGGTGCAACTGGTGTTACTTTTACTAACGTAGGTGAAGCTGAAGGTTCTTTCCTAGAAAAAGAAATCAAAGGTGGAAAATTCAAAAATAAAAAACAAAGATAATTAAAATCTTAATTTTAAAACCCTTAGCAGTGAAAATTGCTGGGGGTTTTTTTTATTTAAAAATTACTAATAATCCTAAAAAGACCGAATATCGAAATTAATATAAGAAAATAAAAAACAACTTTTCTATAAGTTTCCTCTTTACTTTTAACGAAAAATTTATCACCAATATAAACACCTATTGGCAAAATAATAATCAGTGGAATAGTTCTATAAATAGTTGTCAGATCTACAATTCCTGCAAAAAAACTAAGAGTAAATGCATAAATATCTGTTAAAAAGAATAAGGCTGCTAATGAACCTCTAATTACTGCTGGTTGAATACTTGTAACTAATAAAAAAAGTGCCACAGGCATTCCACCTAATGTGGTTAATCCATTTAATGTTCCAGAGACTATTCCAGTAATAAGCTTTCCATAATTATTATTAATTTTTTTATTCTCATATCCTTTCATTAATAAAAATGAAAAAAATATAACTAATGCGCAAACTGACAGGTGTGTTGTATCTGGAGATAAATACTTCAATAAATAAAGCCCAATAGGTGACCCAATGATTATTCCTATCAATAATTTTAAAACAAAATTCCAGTCTATTTTGTTCCATATATATGGAACCATAAAAATACTAATAATAACCTCAAGTATTAGAATAATTGGGACTATCTCTATTGCTGGAAGAATAAAAGAAAAGCCAGAAATACATGTTGCAGAAAAGCCAAAGCCATTAAAACCTCTTATAATAGATGCAATAAATACAGTAAATATTACAAAATAGATTTCAATTAAACTCAGTTGAAGATTAGATAAAAAATCCACTCTATTTTCTTTCTTTAAAGTCTGCTCTTAATGTTGATAAAACAATTATTACTAAAAATATTATACAAACTAAATTCATTGTTTTCCAACTTGTTAAGGTTAAAAAAACTCCAGCCGATAAGCTTGCTACTGCCTGAATAGAATAAACAATTAAATCATTAAAGCCTTGTGCTTTAAATTTTTCATCCTCTCTATAAGATAAAACTAGTAAACTTGTTCCAGATATAAATAAAAAGTTCCAACCAAATCCTAAAAATATTAATGCAATTAAATAATTAATAAAATTTTGCTCAAATAAACTAGTCAAAATTGTTATAAAAAATAAAACAACACCAGCGTACATAATTTTACTATGTCCAAATTTTTTTATCAAATTACCTGTTATCAATGAAGGTAAAAACATAGCTGCGATATGAAGTTGAATTACAAAACCTGTTTTAGTTAAACTTATTTTTTCCATTACATGCATACTTATTGGAGTTGCAGTCATTAAAAATGACATCACTGCATAAGCAAATGCCGAAGCCACTAATGCTTGTAGAAATCTTGGTTGAGAAATTAACTCCAAATAACTACGTTTGATTTTCTTGTTAACATGATTGGGTTTATGTCCATCCTCATAAAATAATAGAAAAATTGTTGAAGTAAGAGTTAAAGCAGCAAGCGCAATATAAGATCCGGCATATAAATGTTCGGCTATAAAACCTTTTGTTATATTAGCAACATTTGGTCCTATAAAAGCCGAACCTATTCCTGCTAATAATATTATTGAAATAGCTTTTGGTGCCATATCTTTTTTAACAGTCTCAACTGCTGCAAAACGATATTGATGACTAAAGGCTACTCCTGCACCAAGTAAAAAACATGAAAAATTAAAAAGGATAAAGCTTTCAATAATTATTGCGTACGCCGCTAGAACAGATGATAAGGAACTCACTACAGAAGCAAACATAAAGCCTGCTCTTCGACCAATTATACTCATAACCTTTGCTGCAAAGATTGCAAAAATTGCAATACCAACAATTGATAAAGCCATCGGTAAAGTTGCTAAAGATTTTACTGGACTAAACTGAGAGCCAATTATTCCACTTAAGAAAACTGTTACGGGTGCTGCTGTAAAAGCAAAAATTTGACTTAAAATTAGCAGCCATAAATTTTTATTCATTAAAAAATGTATTTATCACTAAGATAAAGAGCAAAACCGAGGGCCATCCCTAATAAAATATATTTCATAATAAGGTTTATTTTATTTCGATTTTTTCAGGAAGTATACCTTTAGGTCTATACCTCATGATCAACAGAAGACCCATACCCATCATTAAATATCTAAAGTAAGGAACGCTTTCAATTAAATGAATTTTTAATGAATGTGTATCTGCTAAACCTGCTGTAAATAAATTAATCAAGAATAATGCAATTGGCGCTGCCTCAATCCATAGAAACCAGACTGCAAAACCTCCTAAAATTGCTCCAAAATTATTCCCACTTCCTCCAACAATAACCATAACCCAGATTAAAAAAGTATATCTCATAGGTTGGTAACTACCTGGAGTAAATAAACCATCTTGAGTGACTAACATAGCGCCAGCAATTCCAACTATAGCTGAGCCTAAAATAAAGATTAATAAATGTTGCTTGACGACATTTTTTCCCATTGCATTAGCAGCTTCTTCATTGTCTCTTATCGCACGCATCATTCTTCCCCATGGAGAGTAAAGAGCTTTTTGAGTTACTATTAACAAGGCTATAACAACAATTAAAAATAAACCTGAATAACAAAGTTTTACAAAAACTGCTGATCCCTCAATTACTAATTGGTTAAGAGCTGATTGTTTATCAGTAATACTGGAGATTAAATCTAATTTCCCAGAATTAAATTTTGCAACTAAATTTATAAACCATTCTTTAGTTTGGAGTTCAATTTCATAAGGCACTGGTCGATCCAGTCCAATTACATTTTTAACACCTCTTGTTAACCAATCTTCATGCTTGATTATGGCTATAACTATTTCTGATATTAATAGTGTGGCAATAGCTAAATAGTCTGCACGTAAACCTAAAGCAACTTTACCAACTATAAATGCTAGACCTGCTGCAAAAAATGCACCTACGATCCAAGAAAACATAATTGGCAATCCTAATCCACCAAGAAATCCTGTTGTTGCTGGGTTAACATTTTCAATAGCTTCAATACTTGTCTCTGATGTAACTCTTATAATTATAATTCCAGCAATAATAATTGTAGCAATACCATAAGTTCTAATTTTAGATTTTTCAAAATTTTTTAATACAAAACGTATTGCAAGGACCATTGCAACAATTAACCATAAAGACATTAGAATACTAAAACCTCCCGCAACCCATGCTTCTTGTACAGGTTCAACAGAAATTAAAACTGCAGCTAATCCACCTAATGCCGCATAACCCATTAGACCAAAATTGATTAACCCTGCATACCCCCATTGAATATTTGCTCCCATAGTCATTACAGCAGAAATTAAACACATATTAAAAATTGATAGAGCTACATTCCAAGATTGAAATATTCCAACTAAAATAATAAGCCCCAACATGATTGCGTAAGCTATAATTACATTTAAGTGCTTTCTCACAGTACCTTCCCTTTGAATATTCCATTAGGTCTATAAAGTAAGACAATCACCAGTATAGAAAATGAGACAGCAAATTTATAATCTGTTGATAATAACTGAACTAACGTTTCTGGCTCCATGCTTGCTGGCAAAACATACATAAAGAATTTTTTATAAGCATAAGTTAGGAATATTTCTGAAAATGCTATGACATATCCTCCTAAAAATGCTCCAAAGGGGTTTCCAATACCTCCAACAATTGCTGCAGCAAAAATTGGCAGCATGTTATTAAAGTAGGTAAATGGCTTAAAACTTTTGTCCAATCCATATAAAGCTCCGCCAATTGTCGCTAAAATACCTGCAATAATCCAAGTAATCATAACTACTCTTTTAGGATCAATTCCTGACAATAAAGCTAAATCCTCATTATCAGAATAAGCACGCATGCTTTTTCCTGTCTTAGTTTTGTTTAAAAACCAAAATAAAATAGAAACCAATACAATTGTTACAAATATAGTTAATACCTGACTAGATTTAATTGCTAAACCTTCATTAAGTCCTGTCATTTCTTTAAACTCACCTGCTTTGATAATAAATTTTTCTCCATCAAAAAACCTCTGATCTGATGGACCGATTATTATTCTAACAACAGCTTGAGTTACAAACATTACACCAATACTAACCATTGCAAGTTGAACTGGAGGACTTTTGCTCACTCTATAATATCTAAAAACAAATTTATCAATTAAGAGCATATATCCAATTGTTAAAACAATTGCAAAAGGGATGGCAAGTAACGCTGTTGGTAAAACACCTAAAGAAATTCCAAGTGATTGAAAATACCAAGTAAATAATATGGTGACCATCGTACCAAAAGCCATCATGTCCCCAGTTGCAAAATTAGCAAACCTTAAAATTCCATAAATTAAAGTTACAAATATTGCACCTAGTGCTAGTTGAGAGCCATACGTAAGAGCTGGCATAAAAATATAATTTAATAATAATATAATTGCGTTTAAGAATTCCATACTATCCACCTAAAAAAGAGCTTCTTACTCTTGGGTCGTTTAATAATTCTTTTCCTGTTCCTGAATACTTATTTTCACCTGTAACTAGTACATATCCACGATCAGAAATATTAAGCGCTTGTTTAGCATTTTGCTCAACCATTAAAATTGCAACATTAGTTCTTTTTACTTTGATGATATGATCAAATAATTCATCCATTACTATTGGAGAAACACCAGCAGTGGGTTCATCTAACATTAATACAGATGGTTTTATCATTAATGCTCTTCCAAGAGCCACTTGTTGTCTTTGACCTCCAGATAATTCACCAACTAATTGGTTTCTTTTTTCTCTAAGTATTGGAAATAGTTCATAAATTTCTTCTATAATATTTTGATAATTGTCATCTCTTAAATAAGCTCCCATCTCTAAATTTTCTTCAACACTCATTCCAGAAAATACATTTTTTGTCTGTGGTACAAATGAAATACCTTCTCTCACCCTATCTTGTGGTGAAAGTTTTGAAATATCTTTGCCATCAATTATAACTGAACCAGATTTTAAATTTAAAAGACCAAGCATTGCTTTCATGGCTGTTGATTTACCAGCACCATTAGGTCCAAGAATTGAAACTATTTCGCCTCTGTTTACATTAACTGAACAAGAGTTGATGATATCAGGTCCATTACCATAACCACCTGTCATTTTTAAACCTTCAAAAAAAGCCATTAGTTCTCATCCTTTATCTTTGATCCTCTGCCTAAATAGCTTTCTATAACTTTTTCATCTTTCTTAGCTTCTTCAGCGGTCCCTTCAAATAAAACTGAACCTTCTGCCATAACAATAACAGGGTTACATAATCTACTTATAAACTCCATATCATGTTCGATCATACAGAATGTATAACCTTCTTCCTTATTTAACTTAAGAATAGCAGTTCCTAAATCTTTAAGCAGTGTTCTATTAACACCAGCACCTACTTCATCAAGTAATACTAATTTTGCATCAACCATCATGGTTCTTCCAAGTTCTAATAATTTTTTTTGACCACCTGATAAGTTGCCAGCTAATTCATTTGATAAATGAGTCAGATTTAAAAAATCAACTACGTCTTGGGCTTTTTGTTTAACTTTAAGTTCTTCCGTTCTAACTAAACTTGGTTTTAATAAAGCAGTCATTAAATTTTCACCTGACTGATTTG
>JADHPA010000008.1 GCA_016778675.1 Candidatus Pelagibacter sp.
TCAATTCTAAATGCGAGAATTGCTTCTTTTATTTTTCTATTTAAACTAACTTCATTTGTTAATAAAAAATTTTTAGCTACTTGTTGCGTTATAGTTGATGCTCCTTCTAGTCTTCTTGATGCAATAATATTAGATATATTATTGACTACAGCTCTAAGTACTCCTTTTGCATCTACACCAGGATGATAAAAAAAATTTTTATCTTCAGCTGATAGAAAAGAATTTATAACTTTTTTAGATATTGCTTTATAGGGAACAAAAATTCTTTTTTCTGAAGAGAAATCATTAACTAACTCACCATCTCCTGAATAAACTTTGCTTGAAACTGCAGGTTTATAGCTCTTTAGAAATTTATAATCAGGCAAATTATTAGAAAAAGCCCATAAAACTGCTATTATTGATAATGCAGACAATAGACCAAAGCTTAAAATTAGTATAAAAATATTCTTAATTATTCGATGCATTAACTTTAATATATATATGAATTTGTTAAAGATAAGGCATCAAAATTAAAACAAAATTTAAAACTATTTAAATATAATGAAACAATTAATCAAAAATATATGGAAAAAAATTTATACATTGATGCTTCGCATCCAAACGAAACTAGAGTTGTTCTTAAATCTGGCGATAATATCGAAGACTACGAATACGAAGGTTTAAAAAATAATCTAATTAAAAACAATATCTATCTTGGTAAAGTTAGCAGAGTTGAGCCCTCTCTGCAGGCTGCATTTATAGATTTTGGCAGAGAAAGACATGGATTTTTATCATTCAACGACATTCAATCTGACTACTATCAAATACCTCAAAGTGATTTAATTAAGATCAAAGAAGAGGAAGAAAGAGAAAGAGAAGAACTTTTAAAGGAAAGTGAAAAAGAAGAGCAAAAAAATATTAATGAAGGTAATTTAGATATAAACGATCCAGTTGAGGCTCAACCTGTATTGGATTTAGAATTAAATACATCTGAAGAATTAGTTGCATCAGAAGAAGCCATTATAGATGTAGGCGTTAAAGAAATACCTGAAATCGAAAATGTTAAAATAACACAATCAAGATTTAGAGCCAAGAGATATAAAATCCAAGAAGTTATCAAACCAAATCAAGTAATTTTGGTTCAAGTCTTAAAAGATGAAAGAGGACAAAAAGGTGCTGCCTTAAGCACTTTTATTTCAATTGCTGGTAAATATATTGTGTTAATGCCTAATACTCCAAAAGGAGGTGGGATATCTCGTAAAATATTTAATCCAGGAGAAAGAAAAAAAATCAGAACAATTTTAAATGAGATAGTTATACCAAAAGAAATGGGTCTTATAGTTAGAACAGCAGGATCTAATAAAACTAAAAATGATATAGATCATGATCTGCAAACATTAATTAAAACATGGAATGAAATAAAAGAAACAGCTCTAAATTCAATTGCACCTTCTTTAATTCATCAAGAAAGTGATATTATAAAAAGAACTTTGCGAGATATATATGACGAAGATACTAACAGTATTGTTATAGAGGGAAATGAAGCATATAAAAAAGCGCAAGGGTTTATGAAATTAATGATGCCCTCACATGTAAAAAAAATAAAAAAATATCGAGAAAAAACTCCTCTTTTTTTTAAAGAAAATATTGAAGAAAAGTTAAATCAAATTTATGACACAGAAATAAAATTAAAATCTGGCGGTTATTTGGTTATCAATCCAACAGAAGCTTTAGTTTCTATTGATATAAACTCTGGAAGTTCGATAAAACAAAAAAATGTTGAAAGCACAGCTTTAGATACAAATTTAGAAGCAGCTGATGAAATATCAAGACAAATAAAGATTAGAGATTTATCTGGCTTAATAATTATAGATTTTATTGACATGTTAAGCTTTGGTAATAGAAGAATGGTCGAGAGGAGACTAAAAGAAAAATGTAGAACTGATAGAGCAAGAATACAAATAGGTAGAATTAGCACATTTGGTCTACTAGAGATGTCAAGGCAGAGATTGAGGGAAAGTGCTATCAAATGGAAAGTAACGCTAACTGATGAGTCATTTTCACTTAAAATACTTAAAATGGTAGAAGTAAAAGCTGTTTTAACTAAAGCTAAGTTTGTTGAATTAAAGATTTGTCAAAAGATTTCTGATTTTATGAAAGAAAATTTCATAGAAGATTTAAAATTTTTTGAAGAAAAAAACCTTATAAAGATAGATATTATTGCAGATAACACTTTAATAATTCCTGAATATATAATTAATTTACAAAATAAGAGTAAAAAAACTATTGAGATTGTAGAGCACTTTGAAAAATTAAAAAATCTAGAGGATCAAAAAAAAGAAGCTAAAACCTATGAAATTTCTAATAAAAAAAAACCGTTAAAGAAAAAGCCTTTTTTTAAAAAGAAATATTATAAAAATCCAGCTGCTTAAATAATTCCTGTAGTTGGCGAAGAAGCGCTACCATAAATAGTTTTTTCTATTCTACCAGCTAAGTATGATTGTCTCCCTGCTATAACTGCATCTTTAAAAGCTAAAGACATTAAAAAAGGTTTTTTAGCTTTTGCAATAGCAGTGTTAGCTAAAACACCATCACAACCCAACTCCATAGCAATAGTTGCATCTGAAGCCTGTCCCAATCCTGCGTCGACTATTACTGGAAGTTTTGTCTGACTTCTTATTATCTCTATATTTGTTGGATTCAAAATACCAAGGCCTGAGCCAATAGGCGCTGCCAATGGCATTATTGCACTCGCTCCCACATTTTCTAATCTTTTAGCCATCAACGGGTCATCATTACAGTAAACCATAACCTTAAAACCTTCCTTGGTTAGAACTTCAGTTGATCTTAAAGTTTCTATCATATCAGGGAATAAATTTTTTTTATCACCTAGAACCTCTAACTTAACCAATTTCCATCCTCCAATTTCTCTTGCTAATCTTAATGTTCTAAGAGCTTCCTTTGAAGTGAAACAGCCAGCTGTGTTGGGTAAGTAGGTAATTTTTTTTGGGTCAATATAATCCATCAATAATGGTTTTTTCTTATCAGAAATATTTACTCTTCGCACCGCAACCGTAACAATATCTGCACCAGATAATTTAATTGCTTTTGCACATTCAGACATTGTTTTATACTTTCCAGTACCAACAATTAGTCTGGAATTAAATTTTTTTTTTGCAATAATTAATTTATCATTTATCAATTTTAACCACCTCCAATAAAGTGAACGATCTCTATCTTGTCGTCTTTTCTTAATTTGATATTATTTAGTTTTTTTTTATCTACTATTTCGTGATTTAATTCAATTGCAACTTTTTTTAAAGGAATTTTAAGCTGATTCAATAAGGTAAAAAGACTTAAATTTTCATTTATTGTTGAAAATTTACCATTAACTTTAATTTTTATTTTTTTTATTTTTTTCATACTATATAAGTCTCTGATGAGTAATAATATTATAGTTATTAATGGCCCCAATCTTAATCTATTGGGTAAAAGAGAACAATCACAATATGGTGCTATAACTTTTGAACAACTAAAAGAAAACTGCCGAGCTAAAGCTAAAGAATTAAATGTTAATTTAGAATTTTATCAATCAAATATTGAAGGTGAAATTGTTACTCGTATACAAAAATCAAAAAATGAACATGACGGTATAATTATTAACGCTGCCGGTTTTACACATACTTCTGTTGCTATAAGAGATGCTTTAGATATCTTTAAAAAACCAATCATTGAACTTCATATTTCAAATATATATAAAAGAGAAGAATTTAGACAAAAATCTCTAATTAGTGATATTGTTACTGGTGGTATTTTTGGCCTTGGAGATTTTGGATATATTTTGGCCATAATCTCTATGCAAAACATGTTAAAAAATGAAAATAAATAAAAATATTATCAAAGAATTAACTGATTATCTTAATGAATTTAATTTAACTGAAATTGAGTACACAGAAAAAGATACAAAAATAAAAGTATCAAAATCAACCAATACTGTTTCTACAAATTCGAGTGTTGCAACTCAGCTCACTCCTTCATTAAATAAAGAAACAGCCAAACCTGCTATAACTGGAACTGAAGTAAAATCTCCTATTATTGGAACCGCCTACCATGCTCCAGAACCTGGGGCTAAAAAGTTCATTGAAGTGGGAAAAAAAATTAAAAAAGGTGAAACAGTTATGATTGTTGAAGCAATGAAAACTATGAACCACATACCATCTACAGCTGAAGGAATAATAAAAGAGATTTGTGTAGAAGATGGCCAACCTGTTGAGTATGGTCAAACGATTATCATCGTAGAGTAATGTTTAAAAAAATTTTAATTGCAAATAGAGGTGAAATTGCAGTTAGAGTTATAAGAGCCTGCAAAGAATGGGGAATTGCTACAGTTGCGGTGCACTCTGACGTTGACAGAGATAGTATGCATGTAAGATTAGCAGACGAAAGTGTTTGTATAGGCTCACATCAACCTGCAAATAGTTATTTAAATATTCCAGCATTAATGTCAGCTATTGAACTAACAAAAGCTGAAGCTGTTCACCCAGGCTACGGTTTTTTATCTGAAAATGCTAACTTTGCCAGGGTACTAGAAGAGAATAATATCAAGTTTATTGGTGCGTCATCCAAACTTATAGAAATGATGGGTGATAAAATTCAAGCAAAAAGAATTGCAAAAGAACATGGTTTGCCTGTTATTGAAGGATCCGAAGGTGGTGTAAAAGATATTAAACAAGCAAAAGAACTATGTAAAAAAATTGGCTTCCCTGTTTTAATTAAAGCTTCTGGTGGTGGTGGTGGTAAAGGAATGAAGATTGTTCATAAAGAAGAAGAATTTGAAAATTCTTTTTCAACAGCTAAGTCTGAAGCACAAAAATACTTTGGCAATGATGAGGTATATATAGAAAAATTTTTTCAAAATCCAAGACATATAGAAGTTCAAGTTTTATCTGGTAAAAATAGAACAGTTCATTTACATGAAAGAGATTGTTCTGTACAAAGGCGACATCAAAAATTAATCGAAGAAACTCCAAGCCCTGTTTTAACTGATCAAATAAGAAAAGATCTTTTTGAAAGAACAGTTAATATGGTAAGTAAAATTGGTTATGAAGGTGCTGGAACTGTAGAGTTTATTTATGAAGATGGAAAATTTTATTTCCTTGAAATGAATACACGTGTTCAAGTTGAACACCCAGTTACTGAAATGGTAACTGGTATTGATATTATTAAAGAACAAATTTGGATTGCTTTCACTGGAGATACCGCTTTAAAACAAAGTGATATAAACCCTAGGGGGCATGCTATAGAATGCAGAATAAATGCTGAGGATGCTAGTAAAAATTTTCAGCCCTCTCCTGGCATAATAGGTATGTGCCACCAGCCCTCAGGTTTTAGAACTAGAGTAGATGGTGCTATATTCCAAGGTTACAAAGTTACTCCTTATTATGACAGTATGGTATGTAAGGTGATTACTCATGGAAGAAATAGAACTGAAGCTATTCAACGTATGAATAGATCTCTTGATGAATTTGTTATTGAAGGCATCACAACAACAATACCTCTTCACAAAATTCTTCTTAATCATAAAAAATTTATAGAGTCTGATTTTAATGTTAGTTGGTTAGATAACGAAAAAGTATTTTAATAACATTTTGTTAACCAAATATCATATACAGGGTGATCGAATGGATTGATTGCAGGACTAGAAGAGAACGTCCAACCATTAAATACAAAGACTTCATTATTATCTTGGTTAGTTAAATCTTGAACTTGAATGTATGCAGTAATCTCTGGATTATCATCAAACTCTGAATTTTTACATTTGAGGCTTTTTATTAAAAGATTTTGAAATTTAACTTCTTCACCAATATTTAATTTTAAAGAGTTGGTTTTAGAACTTACTTTGTCTAAAATTTTTAACTCAATAAAACTATTTGGAATACTTTCTAAAGCAGACAATGAAGATGAAAAAATTATAAAAAATATTAGTAATGAAAAAGATATAAAACTAACTTTTCCAGGTAGTATACTTTTTTTTAATATCTTCATTATTTTTATTTGGGTGATAAGCGTTAGATGTGCCGGTTTGATTAGATTGATGAGGTTTTTGCCAATCATATTTTTTTAAATCATGATTATTTTCTATTTTATTTTTTGTAAAATGAATCCACGAGTACCATTCGTTAGGTATTTTTGATGCATCAATTTCATCACTATAAATAACCCATCTTTTACCATCTTTACTTTCGTAATATTTGTTTCCTGTCGAATCAGTCCCAACAAGTTTTCCAAAAAATAAAGTCTTTAGTTTTGTTCCAAGCGTTTCCTGATTCCACCAAACAAAAATTTTTTTTAAAAGTGTCAACATATAATTTAACTCTTTCTTCAATCTAAAATTGTATAATTTAAATTAGACTAAAGTAAGGATTTGTATATAAATTAATTATCTTAAGATTCAAAATAAAAATTAATTAAAGGAAAAATGGCAAAATATTTAGTTGAAACATATTATACATGTAGCTTTAAAGTTAATCATTACTTAGATGACATCAATGAAAAAGAATTGGCTAATCTAGAAAAAAGAGACGATGGAAAATTTGAAGTTTTAGATGTAAAGCTTGATACTAGAAAAACAAAGAGTTTAGCCTCGAATAATAAAGTAACTGAAACAAAAAAATTAGATATTATTTCCGAGCAAAGTCAGCCAAAAACAATATCAAAAGAAAATAATACTACTTTTGTCAAAAAAATTAATGAAGGTGTAAGTAAACGTTTCAGTATGCCCGATAGAAGAAAAGGCTATATTCAAAAAGCAACTATTGGAGATCATAAAGTTTATCTTCACACTGGAGAATACGAAGATGGTAAAATTGGAGAAATCTTTATTGATACGAGTAAAGAAGGAGAGCTGGTAAAAGCTTTAATGAATAATTTTGCAATTGCTATTTCACTAGGCTTACAATACGGCGTTCCTTTAGATGAATTTATTAGTGCTTATGTTGATACAAAGTTTGAACCATCAGGAAAAGTTTATGGAAATGATAGAATTATGAGTGCTTCGTCTATACTTGATTATATATTTAGGGAACTCGCTATCTCTTATCAAAATAGAGAGGATCTAGCTCATACTCCTGCAATTGGAGGGTCTGATCGATCATCACCTGAAGAAGAAAATACTGAAGATCAAAATCAATTACTTAAAATTGTTAAAGACATTACCAGCAAAGGATTTGTAAGAAACAATTATAAGAAAAATTTGGTTGATTTATCTGATGTTAAGATCAGTTTAAAAGGTAAAAAGTAAATTACTTTTTCAACTTTATTGCTAAACCAAGTTCTTTAAGTTGATTTTCACTAACATTGGAAGGAGCATTCATCATTAGATCTTGAGCATTCTGATTCATTGGAAACATTGTAACTTCTCTAATATTTTTTTCGTTAGCTAAGAGCATTACAATTCTATCAATACCGGGTGCAATTCCACCGTGTGGAGGAGCACCATAACTTAGAGCATTAATCATTCCACTAAATTTTTCATCAACATGCTTTTTTTGATATCCTGCAATTGAAAATAGTTTATACATTAATTCAGGCACATGGTTTCTTATTGCACCAGAAGATAGTTCTATTCCATTACAAACAATATCATACTGATAAGCTTTAATCTTTAACGGATTATCAAAATCTATATCTTTAATATCTCCTTGAGGCATTGAAAATGGATTGTGGCTAAACTCAATTTTATTAGTTATCTCATTTTTTTCAAACATGGGGTAATCAACAATCCAACAGAAAGCAAAAATATTCTCATCTATTAAGTCTAAGTCCCTTGCAATCCTATCTCTTGCAAGAGCAGTAATCTTTTCAACTTCATTAATTTTACCACAAGCAAAAAATACACTGTCTCCTATGTCAGCACCAGTTATCTTCATTATTTCTTTAAGTGATTCTTCTGAGAAAAATTTACCCACAGGTCCTTTAGCAGTAACATTGTCATCTTTTTCAATTGTAAAATAAGCTAACCCAGATGCTCCCTGCTCTTTAGCCCATTTGTCAATGTTATCAAAAAAACTTCTAGGTTTATCCTTTGTATTTTTTGTGACAATACATCTTACTTTTGATCCAGATTTTACAAGTTTTTTAAATATTTCAAAAGTTACATCCTTTCTTGAAAATATTTCTGTTAAATCTGATATTACTAATGGATTTCTTAAATCAGGTTTATCAGAACCATATTTAAGCATAGATTCTTCATAAGAAATTCTTGGAAAGCTTCTATGCATTAATTTCTTGGATGAAAATTCTTTAAAAACATTTACTATTAATTGCTCAACCACTCTAAAGACATCTTCCTGTTCTACAAAAGACATTTCAAGGTCAAGCTGATAAAATTCTCCTGGACTTCTGTCTGCTCTAGCATCCTCATCTCTAAAGCAAGGTGCAATTTGAAAGTATTTATCAAATCCAGAAACCATTATTAATTGTTTAAATTGTTGAGGCGCTTGGGGTAAGGCATAAAATTTTCCAGGATTTAGTCTACTTGGAACCAAAAAGTCTCTAGCTCCCTCAGGACTCGAAGAAGTTAAAATTGGAGTTTGAAACTCTAAGAAACCCAATTTAAACATTTCGTTTCTTATAAAAGAAATAACTTTTGATCTTAAAATAATATTATCATGAATTTTTTTTCTTCTAAGATCTAAAAATCTGTATTTAAGTCTTATTTCTTCAGCATATTCCTGATCACTAAAAACAGGCATTGGGAGTTCTTTGCATGAGCCCAGCACTTCAAAAGAGTTTATATTGACTTCAATTTCACCAGTCTGCAAATCTGAATTAATAGTTTCATTACTCCTTTTTATTACTTTGCCATTAACTTTTATTACACTTTCCAACTGTATTTTTTCAAGAGATTTAAAACTTTCATTACTTTTATCTATAATACATTGTGTAATTCCATAATTATCTCGCAAATCAATAAATAACAAATTACCATGATCTCTTTTTTTGTTGATCCATCCAGATAATATAATCTCTTCTCCATTGTTGGATATTGATAATTCGTTACAATTATGTGTTCTATACTTATTCACTTAATTTTCTAATGCCTCATTAATAATTTTAAAATCGATTGATTTTTTTTTTTTTAAACTAATTTCATCAATTTTATATATGAATTCAAATATTTTGCTATACGATCTGTCTATTCTTTTAATAATATAATCAATCAACTTTTTATCTAATGTAATTTGTCTATCTGATAAATTTTTCAGTATTATAGCAAACATTAACTCATCATCTGGATTTTCAATTTTTGCTAAAAGACAATTTTTTGTTCTAGATCTTAGATCTTGTAACTTAAAATCAATTTCTACAATCGGTTTATTTGATGTAACAATTAAAAATTTATTATCCTGATCAATTATATTAAAAAGTGTATAAATAAGGTTTTCATCAATTTCTAAGGTCAAATCTTCTAGTACGATACATTGAAAGGGTTTAATAGTTTTAAGATCTCCATTATTAAATAAGTTTGATTCAATCTTAATTCCATCAAATTTTTTTAAAAAAATATTAACAAGATGAGTTTTGCCAGAGAACTTTTCACCACTTATATTTAAAATGTTTTTTTCCCATTTTGGCCATTTATTTATAATTTCAAAAGTGTAATAGTTACTTTTTCCAACATAAAAATCATCATCTTTAAAATTTTGCTCATAATTAAAATCTAGTAATAATTGGTTCAGACTTTTCATTTAACTACCCATACATTGTCAGTCATGACCAAATCAAAATTTTGTTTCCTCATATCGCTTAAGAATAGTTTTGGGGAGCCATTATAAATTATTCTAATTTGAAAATTTTGATTATCAAATTTTAATGTATAAAATTCTGATATAAGGTCCATATTTGCTAGAACTTTTTTTATTTTAGAAATTCTTTTATAATCCTTTGAATCTAAAGAAATAGTAATTGGAAGTTTAATTGATGTATTAATTTCATTATTTTTTTTCCATTGATTTTCATAGTCGTCTTTTAAATCTATGATTAATTTTTCTATATTGATTTCATTTTGTAAATTAATTTCACTATATGTTTTATTTACAAGTTTAGTTGAATTGTCTAAATTTATTTTAGATAAAATTTTTATTTCATTTTTTGTTTTATAGACTATTAATATTATATGATCTTTGATATCGTATTTTTTTACCAATCTATTAAAGTCATATACTTCAATATTGTTAATTTCTTCTTGGATATTATTTAGATCATCTAAATCTTGACTTGGTAAAAAGTATTCTAATAATTGAAAGTTATTTTTTTCATTATTCCACTTATTATAAAACGGGTTATCATCATAAAGATCGACTCTTTCTTTTTCAGTGTCGAATAAAACAGGTATCAATAAAACTTTATTTTTTATAGGTGCAGATGGAAAAATATTTTTATTTTCAAGAAACTTTAAAACTTTTTTTTTATTAAAAGTTGTTTCAAGAATAGCAATGTATTCATTGTCGACAAATTTCTCCTTGGAGATTGTAAAAGAGTCTATCATTTCTTTAATTTTAATAATTGGAGTATTTTTAATCTTTTTTTTATCGGTAGTGGTTGTGATCATTGACAAAAGATTATTGAAAGATGTTTTAAAACCATCATCAATTACAGTATTTTTTTGGAAATTTAACTCAAATGATGAAGAAATTTCAATATTTGATACTTTAAATGAATTGGCATGCAAATAGCTTGTGGAAAAAATTATTAAAAATAGAACGATATAGCTAAAAATTATATATAGTTTTGAAAATCTTAAAAATTTATTAAAAATTTGCATATTTTATACTAATGAAAAAAGAAAAATTTACCTATGAAAAAAGTGGAGTGAACATAAATGCTGCAGATAACTTTGTTAAATTTATATCTTCAATTTCAACAAAGAATAAAGGCAAAAAAAAGTTTCAAAATATTGGTGGTTTTGGATCAATATCTAACATTCCAAAAGATATAAAAAAACCAAAAATTGTAGCCTGCACTGATGGTGTGGGTACGAAAGTTGAAATAGCTAATACACTCAATAAATTTGATACAATTGGTATTGATTTAGTTGCAATGAGCGTAAATGACTTAATCGTTCAAGGAGCAAAACCTTTATTATTTCTAGATTATATCTCTATTAACAAAATAGATTTAAAGAAATTGAAATCAATACTTAAGGGCATTGTAAAAGGATGTAAAATTTCAAATTGTGAACTTGTTGGAGGAGAAACCGCTGAAATGCCAGGTACTTATGCAAAAGGTAAATTTGATATTGCTGGATTTGCAGTAGGCATAGTTGATGGTAATAAGATTTTGGATAAAAAAAATATTAAAAAGAATGATTTAATTTTAGCAGTCCCATCAAATGGCATTCATTCAAATGGATATTCATTAGTACGATATGTCTTAAAAAAAAATAATATAAATTTTAAAAATAATAAATTTTTAAAAAAAGAACTTATCAAACCAACTAAAATTTATGTTAATGAGATTTTAAATTTAATTAAAAATAAACTGTTAAATTCATGTGCCAATATTACTGGCGGTGGCCTTGAGGATAACATTAAAAGAGTGATACCGGACGGTCTTTCTGCTGATATTGATTTGGATAAAATAAAAACTAAAAAAATTTTTAAATGGCTAAAACAAAATAATATTAATGATGAAGAGATGTTAAAGACATTTAATTGTGGTGTTGGTTTTTGTTTAATTATAAAACCACAAAACTTAAAAAAGATTAGTAAGTTTTTTAGTAAAGAGTTTGAACCTTATGTTATTGGAAAAATAACTTTGAGCAAAAAAAAAATTAAACTTAATGGCAAAATTGATTGGTCTTAATAGAATAAAAACTGCAGTTTTTATTTCAGGAACTGGTAGTAATCTTAAAAACTTAATTAATTTTTCAAAAACCAAAAAAAGTCCAATTTCTATAGATTTAATAATTTCAAATACAATTAAAGCAAAAGGTTTGAAATTTGCTAATCAATATCAAATCAAAAAAAAAATATTTAATTTTAAAAATATTAAAACCACTGAAAAAAAATTATTTATCTTATTAAAAAAAAATAAAATAAATTTTATTTGTTTAGCAGGATTTATGAAAATTCTATCCAGTAAATTTATTAAACAATTTAATGGTAAAATAATTAATATCCATCCTTCTCTACTTCCTAGATACAAAGGTTTGAACACTCATAGTAGAGCTATTCAAAATAAAGATAAATTTTCAGGCTGTACTGTTCATTATGTTACAGAAAAATTAGATTCTGGAAAAATTATTATGCAAAAAAAAATTAAAATTTTAAAGAAAGATACCTCATCATCTCTTGCTAGAAAAATTCTTAAGCAAGAACACAAAATTTACCCTAAAGCTATTTTAAAAATATTTAATTAGTCTTTAAAAAAAAAATCAATTTCTATCTTTGCATTTTCAACACTGTCTGAACCATGTACAGAATTTTTATCAATTGAAATTCCATATTTCTTTCTAATAGTTCCCTCTTCAGCATCTTTTGGGTTGGTTGCTCCCATTAATTCTCTATTACCCAATACCGCATTTTCTTTTTCAAGAACCATTACAACTATTGGTCCAGATGCAAGATAGGCGCATAAATCGCTATAAAACGGCTTTGTTTCATGAACTTTATAAAACTGTTCTGCTTCACTTTTTGTTATTTGAATCTTTTTGTCTTTTACAATCTTGAAACCTTTGTCTTGAAACATCTCCTTAATTTCTGCCTCTAAATTTCTCTCTACAGCATCTGGTTTAATTATTGATAATGTTTGCTCAAAATTACTCATAATGATCCTCTATTAGTTGATTTAATAATCTTACTCCATAACCTGTTGCTCCACCCGAATTTAAAGCACCACCATATTTTGAAAAGGCCATACCTGCTATATCTAGATGAGCCCATGGTGTTTTGTTTAGAATAAATCTTTGTAAAAATTGTGCGGCAGTCGTTGATCCAGCACCACCAACATAGTTAATATTTTGCATATCAGCATTTTTTGAGTCAATTAATTTATCAAAATTTTTATGTAGAGGCATTCTCCATAACTTTTCATCAACTTTTTCACTAACTTCTAATAATTGTTTTGATAATTTATCATCATTTGAAAATAGTCCCGCATACTCAGAGCCTAAAGAAACAATTATAGCACCTGTCAAAGTTGCTAGATCAATCATAAATTTTGGTTTGAATTTTTTCTCTGTAAAACTTAGAGCGTCAGCTAAAACTAATCTTCCCTCAGCATCAGTATTTAGTATTTCTATTGTTTTCCCACTATAAGATTTGACAATATCACCAGGTCTTTGAGCGTTTCCTCCAGGCATATTTTCAACAAGCCCTACAACACCAACAGCATTAACTTTTGCTTTTCTTAAAGCTAAATTTTTCATCAAACCTACTACTGTAGCTGAACCAGCCATATCATAAGTCATGTCCTCCATGAATTTTGCCGGTTTTAAAGAAATACCCCCGGTATCAAAACAAACTCCCTTACCAACAAAAGCTACAGGTTTAGAACTATTTTTTAAACCATTCCATTCCATTGTTACTAAATACGATCCTCTAATGCTGCCTTGCCCTACGCCAAGTACTGCATTCATACCTAATTTTTTTAATTTTTTTTCATCATAAATATTTATTTTTAAACCATTCTTTTTAAGCCCTCTTATTCTTTTTGCATACTCATCAGGATGTAAAATATTTCCAGGTTCTGAGACAAGATCTCTTGCAAAAAAAATTCCTTCTTCTAAAGCTTTAAATCTTATTATGCTTTCAACAGTTATTTTATTCTTACTTCCAATTACATTAATAAAAATTAATTTTTCATTATTTTTAGATTTATAAAGGTTGAATTCATATGATTTTAATTTTAATCCATGCAAAAAGTATGCTGCAAGGTTTTCTATTCTGCTATTTATTGTGTCTAAGTTTATAAAATAATCTTTATCTTTTTTGTAATCAATATACTTATGAAATTTAGCACCTAAACTTTCTATATCCGATGTTTTTAAATTTTTTTTAATTGACACAAGATATATGGTTTTTTTTGAATTAATCCTGAAAACTAGAAAATTTTTTTTTAAATCACTGTTTTTTAATAAATCTGATATGTAAGAGAATTCAGAGCTAGAAATAATCTTTTCTAATCTTTTCAGGCTAAAATCTTCATCAACAAAATAGATTAGATTAGCAGGTACCTTGTTTCCAGATTTAAAAGAATAATTAATTTTAATGGACATAATTTAAATACACTCAAGAAGCGATTAATGCTATATATGACTAAAAATTAACATTTTCAATGAAAAAAATCATTTTTAATAAACTTCAAAAAGAAATATTTCTTTTTTTTTTGGTTTCTAGTATTGCATTAACTCTAATCATATGGGTCATACAAGCTGTAAACTACCTTGATATAGTAACCGAAGATGGGCATAGTTTTAAAGTTTACTTTTTATTTACCCTGCTATCTTTGCCAAAGATATTTTCACAAAGCTTGCCTTTTGTATTTTTTTTATCTGTTTTTTACATTGTTTCCGACTATGAGGATAAAAACCAGTTATTAATTTATTGGTCGTATGGTGTAAATAAATTACAAGTTATTAACCAAATAATTCAACTTTCTCTCATTTTTGTTATTTTTCAAATTATTTTTTCTACAATTGCAGTTCCCTACACTCAAGATAAGTCAAGATCCTTTATAAGAAATTCAAATTTAGATTTTTTTCCTAACCTAATTAAACCTAAAAAATTTATAGACACAGTAAAAGGATTAACAATTTTTATAGACGAAAAAAATGAGGATGGTTCATTTAGTAAAATTCTTTTAAAAGATGAGACAAACACAAATAATATTCAGATTATTATTGCAGAAAAAGGTAATATAATTCTCAAAGATAATAAAAAGACACTTCTACTAAACAATGGGGAAATACTAAAAGTTAACAAAAATAATAAGACAACCTCCTTTAATTTTCGTACTACCCAATTTAATTTAGAAAATTACTCATCCAAGACTACTAAAACACCAAAAGTACAAGAGATTGCTACTATCGATTTAATTAAGTGCTTTGATTTTTTAAAAAAAAACCTCAATACAAGTGTTGTTATCAGAAGTTTAAATTGTAATTCAAATTTTTTAAAAAATATTTATCAAGAACTTTTTAAAAGAATGTATTTACCAGTTTATATTGCGTTAATTGGATTAATTGCTTCCTTAATATTATTAAAATCAAAAAATACACAAGGATATTTTTCTTTTAAAATTAAAATATTTTTAACTGGTATTTTTTTTATTATATTATCTGATATACTGTTAAATTATACAGGTAATAAAATAATTAATAATTTAATATACATAGTAATTCCAGTTTTTTCTTTTTTAATAATTTATCAAATCTTATTTTTAAAATTGAGAAAAAAAAAATAACATGATTTTAAAGGTATATCAAAATCACATAATTAAAAAATTTCTATCAACTACTTTAATGGTCACATTTGTATTTTTTGGATTGGTAATCATTATGAGTACATTTGAAGAGGTGACTTTTTTTTCTGAGACTGATGTTAATATTTATTTTCCAATACTACTTGTATTCTTGAATTCCTTTTCAATTTTATTTCAATTATTTCCCTTTATTTTTTTAATTGGAATTCAATTTTTCTTTATTAATTTTATTAATTCAAATGAATTTAATGCATTTAAGAGTTATGGTCTTAGTAATATAAAGATATTAAAAATAATCACACTAAGTGCTTTTGTGTCTGGAGTTCTTATTCTCACTTTATTCTATAACTTTGCAGCTATTCTAAAATTTAAGTACATTGAACTTAAGAATGCTGAAAGTAATGATAGTAAATATCTTGCTAGTGTTACAGAAAATGGCTTATGGATCAAAGATGAGTATAATGAAGATATATTATTTGTTAACGCAGAAAAAATATCAAAAAATAAATTGCATAATATTGAAATCATAGTCGTTAATAACAACTTTTCTATTATTAAAAAAATTTTTTCTGATGAGATAAATATTTCAAAAAATGATTGGGTCATGAGTCAAGCCCTGATTACAGATAAATATGGAAAAACCTCTAAGGAAGAAAATTATATTTTTAATACAAATTTTAATTATCAAAAGATTAATAACTTATACTCTGATTTATCTTCTTTGACATTTATGGGGCTACTAAAGCATCGTAAGGATTATCAATTAATCAATTATTCAGTAATAGATTTGGATATGCACATTGCTAATCTTTTTGCATACCCCTTTTATTTGACTGTTATAACAATTTTATCTAGTATTATTATGATAAATATACCCCATCAAAAACCTAAAATATTTTATATATCTGGAGGAATAATCTTTTCTGTAATAATTTACTATATCACATTTTTTTTTGATGCACTGGGAAGAAATGAACAAATCCCTATTTTACTTTCAGTTTGGTTGCCTATCCTTCTATTATTAATTTTATCATCTATAGGAGTTGTAAAATTGAATGAAAAATAATTTTTTTAAAATTTTGCTACTTTTATTATTAAGTTTTGTTTTTTACAATTCTGCAAATTCTAATGAACTCACTTTTGAAAGTAATACTATAGAAATAACTAACAACGGAGATGTGATACAGGCGAGTAATGGAGTTGAGGTCCAAGGCATTAACAATATTAAGATAACTGCGAAGAATTCTATTTTTAATAATTTAACTTCTGAATTGTTAATCAAAGATGATGTCATATTTTATGATAGCTTAAAAGACATTCAAATAAAAAGTAACGAAATTTTATATAACAGAAAAATTGAAAAAATTATTTCAAATGGAAAAACTTATATTAAATTAGCAAATGATTATAAAATTATTACAGATAACATTGAATATTTAAAAAATGAAAATACTATTCAATCAAAATTTAAGACAATATTGATAGATAAATTTAATAATCAAATATCTGTAAAGGACTTCGTATATCTGACTGATAAAAAACTATTTCATGGAAATGATATAATTATGCTTGATGCAGATAAAAATAATTATCTATTTGAAAATACAATAATTGATCTAAATAATCGTACACTTCTTGCAAAAGATGTGGAGATTAATTTTAATAAGAATATTTTTGGAAACTCGAACAATGATCCTAGACTTAAGGGTGCCTCTCTTTCTTTAAATAAAAACGAGACTATTGTTAAAAAAGGTATTTTTACATCATGTAAAAAAAATGATGATTGCCCCCCGTGGAGCTTACAATCTTCAGAGATAAAACATGATAAAGTAAAAAAAACTATTAACTATAAAAATGCCTGGTTAAAAATATACGATAAACCTATTATTTATTTTCCAAAGTTTTTTCACCCTGATCCTACTGTAGAAAGACAGTCTGGTTTTTTAATGCCAAGTTTAGTGAATTCTTCTACTATTGGAAACTCTTTGAGAATTCCTTATTTTGCGGCAATATCTGAAAATAAAGATTTAACAATAACTCCTCGATTTTACACAAAAGGTGATTTCATGATTCAAAATGAATTTAGACAAGTGGAAAAGAACTATCAAAATATTCTTGATTTTAGTTTTAAAAATATGAATGGTGGAAATAAGTCACATTTTTTCTCTAATTCCTTAATTAATTTTGAAGACTCAAATTTAGAAATTAATTTTGAAACCACCTCACATGATACCTACTTAAAAACAGATAATATTAAAACTCAAAGAAATTTTAGTCCTGCCATGATGAATAATTACTTTAATTTTGATATGTCTAAAGAAAATTTGGATATAGAAATTGAATTTAAAGCTTACGAGGACTTATCTTTAAGAAATTCAAGTGATAAATTTGAATATGTTTATCCAAATTTTTCAATTAACAAAACTTTATCAACTCAATTTGATTATCTCGGTAATTTTGATTACCGGGTGAGTGGCTTTCAAAGAAAATATGAAACTAATAAAACTGAGCAGTTAATTGTTAATGATTTTATTTTTTCTTCTAATCCTGTTTTTTCAAAATTTGGTTTTAAAAGTAATTATGCCGTAAATCTAAAAAATTCAAATAAACATGGTAAAAATTCTTCCACTTACAAAGACAAAGAAACCTCTAATTTATTTTCATTGATAGATTTAAATACTTCCATTCCACTAGTAAAAGAAACTGATAATTATATTAGAGAATTTACACCTAAATTGTCTCTTTTTTTAAGTCCTAATAAATCTGATAATATTACAACACTAGATAGAAAAATTAATAACACTAATATATTTTCAACTAACAGACTTGGTTTAAGCGAATCCTTAGAAGGTGGTCAATCATTAACACTTGGTACAGAGTATAATTTAAATAAAAGTGATGGATCTAATATATTTCAAATTGATCTAGCGCAAATTTATAGAGCTAATGATGAAAATAATCTTCCAACCAAAACATCTATGAATAACAAAGTATCTAACTTATTTGGAGATGTTAAACTTAATGCCAATCAGTACTTAGACTTTGAGTATAATTTTGCTTTAGATGATAATTTTAAAACTTTAAATTACAACATGATTAAATCAACTTTTTCTATCAACAATTTTGTAACTTCTTTTGAGTTTTTGGAAGAAAATAATACAATGGGTAGTACCAGCTATCTTTCGAATGAAACTAGTTTAGCTCTAGACAATAACAGTAAAATATTATTTCGTGAAAGAAGAAATAAAGAAACAGATCTTAAAGAGTTTTATAATATAATATATCAATATGAAAATGACTGTTTAGTAGCTTCTCTAGAATATAATAAAGATTATTATACTGATAGAGATTTAAAACCAAATGAAGAACTGTTTTTTTCTTTAACAATAATTCCTTTTGGCTCATTAAATACACCTAGCCTTTCAAAATAATGATTAAAAAAATTTTTATATTCGTGGCAATAATTAACCTTCTATCTTCTACTTTAATTGCTGAAGACAGATATGAAATTGTTGTTAGTATTGATAATAAGGTTATTACTAATTTTGATATACAAAAAGAGATTAATTATTTATTGGCTTTAAATCCATCATTGAATAATTTGCCAAAAAAACAAATTTATGAAATAGCAAAAGAGTCATTGGTTAGAGAAGAAATTAAAGAAAAAGAAATATTAAAGTATTATAATATAAATTATAAAGATCCTGAGTTAAGTTTATTGATTGAAAATATTTACAATAGATTAAACATTGCTAATGAAAATGAATTTAATAAGTATTTATCAAATTTTGATCTAAGTATTGAAATAATTTCTGCAAAACTTGCAATAGAAAAGGCTTGGAATAGATTAATTTTTGAAAAGTTTAATCAATTTATTAATTTGGATGAGCTAAGATTGAAAAAAGAACTAGAAAAAAATTTAAGTCAACCACAAACACAGAATAGATATTTAATATCAGAAATTCTATTTCAATCTAAAGATGATAAAGAGTATCAAGAAATATTAAGAAATATTAAGAAAACTATAAAGGAAAATTCTTTTGAAACTGCGGCATCAATTTATAGTATCTCAGATTCATCTAAAAATGGTGGAGAAATAGGTTGGGTGAATAAAAATGAAATTTCAGATACAATTTACAATGTGTTGAGTAAGCTATCTATTGGACAATTTACACAACCAATAAAAATAGCATCTGGTTTTTTAATTATCTATTTAAATGATATTAAAAAAGAAGAGCAAGAATTCAATGTTGATGAAGAACTTAAGAAAATGATAATTAGTGAAAAAAATAGACAATTTAATGAATTTTCAATAATTCATTTTAAGAAAATTGAACAACAGATTTTTATAAATGAAAAATAAAGCTATTCTAATAGTAGCTGGAGAACCCAACAGTATATTTTTAGAAATTTTTTTTAAATCTTTAAAAAAAAATAATTTTAAAAAACCTATTGTATTGATAGCTTCAAAAAATTTAGTTGCGCAGCAAATGAAAAAGTTAAGATTTAATTTTAAGATTAATTTAATTGATACAAAAAAAATTGTATTAAATTTATTAACTAATAAAGAATTAAATATTATAAACGTGGATTATAAATTTAAAAAAGTATTTGATAAAATCTCTGAAAGCTCTAACTTGTACATTAAAAATTGTTTTGATATTGCTTTAACTCTTTTGAAAACTAATAAATTTATAGGATTAATAAATGGACCGATATCAAAAAAAACTTTTTTAAAAGATAAATTTTTTGGTATGACTGAATTCTTCGCTAATAAAACTGAAGTTAAAAAAAATAAATTTGCCATGTTAATTTATAACAAGAGGCTATCTGTCAGTCCTCTAACTACACACATAGCTCTTAAAGAAGTACACAAATCAATTACAAAGAATAAAATAATTGATCTTGTACTTCTAATTAATGAATTTTATAAAAAAAAATTAAAGAAGAAACCAAAAATTGCAATTACTGGACTGAACCCTCATTGTGAAAGTAATTATAAAACCAGTGAAGAAGAAAGAATAATTAAGCCTGCCATTAAATATTTAAGAAGAAAAAAAATTAACTCATTTGGTCCTTTTCCAGCTGATACTATTTTTCTTAAAGAGGTTTCAAAAAAATATGATGTTGTGGTTGGTATGTATCATGATCAAGTATTAACGCCCCTGAAGACTTTATTTGGATTTGACGCAATTAATATTACTCTTGGGTTGCCTTTTATTCGAATTTCACCTGATCATGGACCTAACGAAAAAATGATAGGTAAAAATAGATCTAACCCTCAAAGTCTAGTCCAAGCAATTAAATTTTTAGACAAATAAGTGTATATCAAAGCTAAAAAAAGCCTTGGACAGAATTTTCTTATAGATAGAGAAGTTCTTGAGAAAATTGTGTCTATAGTAAAAATTGCTGATAAAGAAATTTTAGAAATAGGTCCTGGAAGTGGGAATTTGACAAGTTACATTTTAAAAAAAAAACCAAAAAAAGTTTTTGTTATAGAAAAAGATGACGAGCTCTCTTTAATTTTAAAAGACAAGTTTGCTAATCAGATAGAAATTATAAATGATGATGTTTTAAAGATTTCAGAAAATGAAATTACTGACCAAAAATTAGTGGTATTTGGTAACCTGCCTTATAATATCTCAACAGAGATACTTTCTAAGTGGATCATAAACATTAATAAAAAATTTTGGTTTGAAAGCTTACTACTAATGTTTCAAAAGGAAGTAGCTGATAGAATTATTGCTGACTCTAATAATTCAAAATATGGACGTCTTTCCATTCTAACTAATTGGAAGCTAAATGTTGAAAAAATAATAAATATAAAACCTCAAAGTTTTTCTCCTCGTCCAAAAATAGATAGTTCTCTTTTATTGTTTACTCCTAAAGAAAATTCTTTTGAATTAAAAGATGCTAAAAATCTTGAAATGATTACTAGAATTTTTTTTAGTCAAAGAAGAAAAATGTTAAAAAAACCTTTTAACCAAATATTTAATAATGCTAAAGAAGTTGCTAGTAAATTCAATATTGATCTTAATCTAAGACCACAAAACCTTGAACCTGAAATTTACTTTAAGCTGACAAAAGAATATGAGGATCTAAAACGTTAATTTTTCTACGTGTTTTCTTATGTACTCTTTATCGTAATCTTTTGAGCCATTGTTAACTTCAGCATCAATTAAATTACTGATTTTTGAATAACATTCTTCAAGATTATCATTGATGATCACATAATCATAATTAATCCAATGTAAAACATCTCGAGTAAACTCTTTCATTCTCTCTTCTACAATTAATTTATCTTGGGTATGCCTATTAGACAGTCTTTCAAATAAAACCCCTTTACTAGGAGGTAAAATAAAGAAGGTAATTAATTTATAGTTTAGCTTTTTATTCTTAATTTGATCAGCACCCTGCCAATCAATATCAAATATTACATTTTCACTTTTTTCTAACTTTTCAATTACAGGTGTTCTTGTAGTTCCGTAAAGGTGATTAAATACTTTTGCGTATTCTAAAAATTCTTCGTTTTTAATTAAGGTTTCAAACTTTTCATGATTAACAAAATAATAATCTTTGTCTGCAATTTCGTTAGGTCTTGGTTTTCTGGTGGTATGAGATACCGATATATGAAAGTTTTTATTTTGAGAGAGAAGTTTTACTAATGTAGTTTTACCTGCCCCAGATGGGGATGATAAAATCACCATTATCCCATCTTTTTTTTTGGACATTTAAATTTTTAGTTAGCTTTGCCTTCAATAAATTTAACAGCATCACCAACGGTTAGAATTTTTTCAGCTTCACTATCTGAAATTTCTGAACCAAATTCTTCTTCGAAAGCCATAACTAACTCAACTGTATCTAAGCTATCAGCTCCAAGGTCATCAATAAAGCTAGAATCGTCTTGAACTTTTGCTTCATCTATTCCTAAATGGTCTGCTACAATTTTTTTAACTTTGCTTGAAATATCTTCTGACATATTGATCCTTTTTGTTATATTTCGTTAATAGTTTAAAAAGGGATTTTGTCAACCCAAATACATGCCTCCATTTACATGTATAGTTTCACCATTAATATAGTCAGATTGATCTGAACTTAAGAATGTAACAGCATTAGCAATATCTTCTGGCTTACCTAGTTTATTAGATGGAATTTTAGCAATAATTGCCTCTTTATATTTTTCATCTATTTGATCTGTCATGGCGGTACTTATAAAGCCAGGAGAGATACAATTAATATTAATATTCTTTTTAGCATACTCAATTGCTAAGCTTTTAGACATTGCAACGATTCCTGCTTTAGATGCTGTGTAATTAGCCTGACCAACGTTTCCTGTGTGACCCACAACAGAAGTTATGTTAACAATTTTTCCAGACTTGTTCTTAAGCATTTTTTTAATAGAATATTTGCACATCAAAAAAGTAGAAGTTAAATTTATATCTATTACTTTTGTCCACTCTTCTAAGCTCATTCTTATTGTTAAATTATCTTTTGTAATTCCAGCATTATTTATAATACCATCAAGTGAACCACCTAATTTTTCAGTAGCTTCATTAATGAATTCTTCAATTTTTTCATGTTGAGAAATATCAAACTTGAGAGTTTTAACGCCATTAAATTTTTTTGCTAGATCTTCTAATTTTTCAATTCTTGTTCCTGTTGCTAAAACATTTGCACCTTGCTCATGTAGTTTTTCAGCAATGGAATTTCCTATTCCACCTGAGGCTCCTGTGACTATAAAATTTTTATCTTTTAAGCTATTCATTTATATTTATTAACTTTATATCTTCTTCACTATTTATTGCACTAACTTTAACATTTTTATCAATTCTCTTTACTAAACCTGATAAAACTTTACCTGGGCCTATCTCTATAAATTGAGTAACTCCTTTTTCAATCATCAATAAAACACTTTCACGCCATCTAACTCTACTTTCAATTTGTTTTACCAATAAATCTTTTAATTCATTAGAATCTGATATTTCTTTACCAGTTACATTTGAAATCAGTTTATTTTCTGGTTCTTTAAAATTCAATTTTACTATTTCCTCATTCATTACCAAAGTTGCTTTGCTCATTAATTTACAATGAAATGGTGCACTAACTGGAAGTTTTATATTTTTTATATTTGCAGCTTTTAAATCACCCATCATTTTTTCTAAATCATCTATCTTGCCACTTAGCACTATCTGCCCCTTAGAATTGTCATTTGCTATGTAACACTCATACTTATCTTTATTATCTTTAATAATTTTTTCTATTGTCTCAATTTCAGAACCTAAAACCGCAACCATTCCGCCCACACCTTTTGGTACAGAGCTTTGCATAGCATTTCCTCTGATCTTTAATATTCTTAATGTGTCTGAAAATGATAATGATCCAGCAGAAGTTAAGGCTGAATACTCTCCTAATGAGTGTCCTGCAAAAAAACTTGCTTTATTTAAGTCTATTTTAAATTCTTCCTTAATAAGTTTAAATATAGAATAGCTAACAAGAAATATTGCTGGTTGAGTATTCTCTGTTAGATCCAAATCTTCCTTTGGACCCTCTAAAACAAGTTTTGATATGGAAAATCCAAGAGTGTCATCTGCTTCTTTAAATAAATCTTGAACTAGACTATGCTTATCATGTAAGTCTTTGCCCATTCCTACTAATTGAGAGCCTTGGCCTGGAAATATAAGAGAAAACATTTAAATATCTAAAGTTTATTATGGTTTTAAGTGTTGTAATTCAATAATTATAATAGTATATCCTCACTTTTTATTAAAGAACAAATATGAATTTATACGAACACACTATAGTAGCAAGACAAGACACTAGCCCTACTCAAGTTAAGTCATTAACTGAGAAATACTCTAAAATAATTGAAAAAAATGAGGGTGAGATTGTACAAACAGAAGATTGGGGATTGCTAAACCTAGCATATGAGATCAAAAAAAATAAAAAAGGTATCTACATGCACTTTAAAATTAAAGGTGCTGGTAAAATTATAGAAGAATTAGAGAAGAATGAAGCAATTGATAAAAACCTTTTAAGATATATGACGGTTAAAGTTAAAAAATTTGACTTAGAAGCTAAATATTTCTCAAAAAAAGATGAATACGAAAAAAAAGAATACAAAAAAGATTTTAATAAGAACTAATTATGCCATCAAAAAAAAGAGCTGGAAATAAAAAAAAAGGAAGTCAAAGTAACTTTGCAAAACTAAGTATTTTTCAGCCAAACAAATATAAATTTAAAAAATCTTGCCCACTATCAGTAAAAGGTGCTCCAGTGGTTGATTATAAGAACATAAGGTTATTAAAAAAATACATGTCTGAAAATGGCAAAATTTTACCATCAAGAATTACCAACGTTTCTCAAAAAAAACAGAGAGAGCTTTCACTGTCTATCAAGAGAGCTAGAAATTTAGCGTTAATTTAGATGAAAGTTATTCTTTTAGAAAATCTTAGAAGAATTGGATCTATTGGTGAAATCATAGATGTTAAAAGAGGTTTTGCTAGAAATTTTCTAATCTCAAATAAAAAAGCTTTATATGCTTCAAAAGAAAACATTGCTGAAGTTGAAAAAATTAAAACTGAGCTAGGTAAAAAAGATGCTGAGAAAAAGAAAGAAGCTCAAAAAATTTCAGAACAAATAAATGGTAAAGAGTATGAAATTAAAAAATTGAGTACAGAAAACAAAGAACTTTATGGTTCAGTTAAACCAACTGAAATTTCTAAAATATTATTAGAGAGCGACAAATTAGATATTAAACCATCAATGATACAACCCGTAACTGAAATTAAATCACTTGGTAAATTTAAAGTAAAAATTATTTTACACTCACAAGTGGATTCTGAAATTACAATTAATGTAGTTACAGCAGAAAATATTCAGTAATTATACAATTTTTTCCCCAGCATATATTTGTTATTTTTTAAAATC
>JADHPA010000068.1 GCA_016778675.1 Candidatus Pelagibacter sp.
GTATCTATGATTTTAATATGTTCATCTGTAAATGATTGTACTAATTTTTCATTAATCTTTTCTTCATCTTCACTAATTATTTTTTCTTTAACTAGGTTTTTTAAATCATCATTGGCTTCTCTTCTAATATTTCTAATTGAGATTTTACACTTTTCACCCATTGATTTGATTAATTTTTTAATCTCTGTTCTTCGTTCTTCATTTAAATCTGGTACAGGAAGCCTAATTAATTGACCATCAATTTGAGGATTTAAACCTAATTCTGATTTTTTAATTGCAGTATCAACAAGTGGCACATTATTAAGATCCCAAACTTGAATATTAATAGTTCTAGAATCAGGAGTTGTTATGCTTGATACTTGATTTAAAGGCATTGCTTGACCATAAACATCTACCTTAACAAGATCTAACATCGAAGCATTTGCTCTGCCAGTTCTTAATGATGTTAACTCTTTCTGAAAAACCTCAATGGTTTTATCCATCTTCTGGCTATATGTTTTTTCATTAAACATTTATTCACCTATTTTAATTCTAAGAAAATTGTTAATCTTTAAATCAGGTATGTTTAGTTCTTTTATAATATCTTGAACTTTCTTTTTTGGTTCCATAACCCAGGCTTGTGTTAATAATGCATTTTCTTCTTTAAATTTATTCATTTTACCTAAACTAATTTTTTGTGCAATATCCTCAGGTTTTCCTGAATTTTTTAACTCTTCTGCAACAAGATCCTGTTCTTTTTGAAGAAGATCTTTATCAATCAAATCTGAACTTAGTGCCAAAGGATTTGAAGCTGCAATATGCATTGAAAGTTGTTTACCAAAAGCTTTAACATCTTCACTATCGTTTGAGGTCTCAAGTGAAGTTATGACTGATAATTTAGACAAATTATCTTTAACTACAGTATGTAAATAATTAAAATTTTTAGAACCTGGTTGGCTAAATGTTTTAGCTTTACCAAGTGTTATCTTTTCTCCCATTTTTGCAATTAATGCAACAAGGCTATCTTCAACTGTTTCTCCATTTGCCATTTTTGATTTATTGAGTTTCTCTAGGTCAGATGAATTTTGATTATTCAGTTCACTTAATTCTTTTGCAAAGGATACGAAGTCATCATTTTTAGCAACAAAATCTGTTTCACAGTTAATTTCAATAACAGATATTTTATTTTCATCACCTGAAGTTGCAATAACACCTTCTTTAGCATCTCTTGACATTTTTTTTGAAGCTTTAGAAATTCCTTTTACTCTTAAAATTTCAACAGCTTTATCTAGGTCACCTCCAGATTCTTTGATTGCTAAATTGCAATCTTTAAATCCAGCACCCGTTGCTTCACGTAATTGTTTTACTTTTTCTATATCACTCATGTTAATTTAGTTTTTCCTTATCTTTTTTTGAAAATTTAGCATCTAACTTCTCTCTATCAATCTCCTGAATAGTTTTTGATGAAGTTTCTTTTGTTTTTGTATCATCAACATCTGGTTTTTCTTCAGATTTAGATGGAGCAGCTTTTTTTGCATTTTCAATAGTTTCTTTTACTAAATTACAATACAAATCAATCGCTCTTCTAGCATCATCGTTACCTGGAATTGGGTAATCAATACCATCAGGATTAGAATTGCTGTCAAGTATAGCACAGATTGGAATACCTAATTTAGAAGCTTCAGCAATAGCTAGAGATTCATAATTAGTATCAATAATAAAAACTAGATCAGGAACCTTTTTCATTTCTGCAATTCCACCTAATGCTCTTTCTAATTTATCTTTTTTAACACTCATCTTTAATAGTTCTTTTTTTGTAAAGCCTCTATTTTCAGCTACAAGATCAGCCTCATATTTTTTCATCTTTTTAATTGATCCTGAGATTGTTCCCCAGTTGGTTAGCATTCCACCTAACCATCTGTAGTTTACAAAGTATTGTCCAGTTTCTTTTGCAACTTCAGCAATAGCTTCTGATGCTTGTTTTTTTGTAGAAACAAAAAGAATTTTGCCATTATTGGCTATCGTATTGTAAACTTTTTCCAAAGCTACATTGGTTAATTCTAATGTTTGAGTTAAATCAATAATGTGAATTGAATCTCTTTTTCCAAAAATGTATTTTTTCATCTTTGGGTTCCATCTTAAGGTCTTATGACCTAAATGAACGCCTGCTTCTAATAGTTGTTGGATAGTTAGACTTGGTATTTTCATATTTATTCCCGGTTAAGCCACCACAGTAATTTCCATTTAAGGACCGGAGGTATAAAACCACAAACTGTGTGCGTGTTAATTTAATTTAAGAGTTATTTACAAATTATTCATAGAACAAACAAGTCTTTTTTAATGAATAGTTGTCGAAATATCTTTATTTCTGATGATATTAATAGCTTTTCTGTCAATTAGACGCTTGTTTTTCAATTTAAAGCTAATCTCATTGTTTTTATCAGTTATATTAATTTTTACCTCAGTTGTCCCCTCTTCATTCACTAAATCAGAAATTTTATCGATGTCTTTAATTGATTTAACATTAAATACGATTTCATTAACAGGCTTATTAAAAAGATCCTTGAGAGAAGCTATTTTTTGAACATTTATTCTTTTAAATTTATTCTCATCGTTAGAAATGGTTTTGATCAAGGTTATGATTAAAGAGCTACCCTCAACTAAAACCTCTCTATTAAGTTCTAAAATATCTGAAAAAATAAAGAGCTCAAAAACACTAGTTAAATCAGTGAACTTAATAACTCCGTATGAATTACCTTTTGCAGTTTTTCTTTCAGTGATTTTTAAAAGTGTAGCTGCAATATTTGCCTCTTTTATTGTATCATCCAAATTAAATTGTGCGTAATCGACAATTTTATAGTCATCAAAAATTTCTTTGAATTGATTTAAAGGATGGTCAGATATAAAAAAACCAATAGCTTCAAATTCTCTTGATAAACGATCCTCAAACTTCCAATCTTCAATATTTAGAACTATTTCATTATCCTGTTCTTCATCTGAGCCAAAAAGATCAATTTGATTTGCTGCTTTGTTTTCATAAATATTTTTTGTTTTTAAAATAAAATTTGGAATAGAATTAAATAAGGCTTGTCGATTGTTATCTATATTATCAAAAGCTCCTGCTTTAACCAAACCTTCTAATTGAAGTTTATTTATATCTTTAGGATTAACTCTATTTAAAAAATCATTTATAGATTTAAAATCTCCATTTTCATTTCTTTCTTTAACAACATTTGATATTGCTTCATAACCAACACTTTTAATTCCACCAAGAGCATAATAAAAATTATTGTCATCGAATTGAAAATCTGCAAAGCACTTATTAATATCAGGTCGTATAACTTTAATATTAATTCTTTTTAGTTCTTCATGGAATTCTCCCAATTTATTTTGATTTGAAATATCCATTGTCATAGATGCTGCAAAAAACTCTTTAGGATAATAGGTTTTTAAAAAAGCTGTTTGATAGGAAATTATAGCATAAGCAGCAGCATGACTTTTGTTAAATCCATATTCAGCAAATGGTTCAATTTTTAAAAATATACTAGCTGCAACTTCTTTGCTAATTCCATTTTTCAAAGCACCAGCAATAAATCCCTGTTTCTGCTTTTCTAATTCGGCTCTTTTTTTTTTACCCATAGCTCTTCTTAAAATATCTGCCTCACCAGCGGTAAAACCAGAGAGTTTTTGTGCTATTTGCATCACTTGTTCTTGATAAATAATAACTCCATAAGTAGGTTTTAAAATATCCTCAAGTAATGGATGCAAATAATCAGGTGTTTGTCTTCCGTGCTTACAGTCATTGTAAATTGGTATGTTGCTCATAGGTCCTGGACGGTAAAGAGCAACAAGAGCAATAATATCTTCAATATGGTTGGGTTTCATTTGCAACAAAGCTTCGCGCATACCAGCACTTTCAACTTGAAATAATCCAACAGTGTTACCAGAAGATAAAAGTTCAAAAACTTTTTGATCATCAAAATCAATATCTTCAATTTTGAAATCTTTAACTTTTTTATTAATCAATTTTTGTGTTCTATTAATAACTGTTAAAGTTTTTAATCCTAAAAAATCAAACTTGATTAAGCCAGCATTTTCTGCTGAATACATGTCAAATTGTGTTGATGGTAACAGCAAGTCTGCTGCAGCATCTTTGTATAAAGGTACAACTTCTGTTAATTTTCTATCAGCTATTACAACACCTGCTGCATGAGTTGCTACATTTCTATTTAAACCTTCTAATTTTAAAGAAAGATCAGTTAATTTTTTTACACGTGGGTCTTCATTAACTAATTTTTGAAGTCGTGGTTCACTATTAATACACTCAGTTAGACTTTGAGGTCTAGAAGGATCAAAAGGGATCATTTTTGAAATACTGTCAACAAAACCATATGGTAGACCTAATACTCTACCAACATCTCTAATAACCATTCTTGCTTTTAATTTTCCAAATGTAATTATATGAGCAACACTATCTTTATATTTTGTAGTTAAATATTTAAAAACAAGATCTCTTTTTTCCTCACAAAAATCTATATCAAAGTCAGGCATTGATACTCGATCAGGGTTTAAAAATCTTTCAAATATTAAATTAAATTTAATCGGATCAACATCCGTAATAGATAAACACCAAGCAACTAGTGAGCCAGCCCCAGAACCTCTACCAGGTCCTACTGGAATATCGTTATTTTTAGCCCATTTAATATAATCAGATACAATCAAAAAATAACTTGGATATTTCATTTCGATTATGATTTTTAACTCATGATCTAGTCTGTCTTTGTATTTCAAAAATTTATCATCTGTTTTTAAATTGTTTTCTTCAACTTTAAAAACTTTGAGGAATTTTTCTTTTAATCCGTCAAGCGAATCTTTTTTAAGTATTTCATCAGCACTGCCTCCTTTTTCAGAACTAATATTTGGAAGTACAGGTTTTGAAAACTGTGGTCTAAAATTACATTTAAATGGTAAATTGAAGTTATTTTCTAAAGCTTCAGGAAGATCTGAAAATAGCTTTGACATTTCTTCATTAGATTTAAAATAATGCTGGTTGCTATATTTAATTCTATTTTTTTCATTAACATAAGTTTTAGAACCAATGCACGTTAAAGCATCATGAGCTTCGTGCATGTCAGGTGTTAAGTAATAAACTTCATTTGTAGCTATAATTGGTATTTGAATTTTTGAAGATTGTTCTAAATTGAATTTTTCAAAAGCAATTTCGTTTTGATCACCATGTCTTTGGATTTCTAAGTAAAAATTATCATTAAATTTTGATGATAAGCTTCTGTATAATTTTGATATTTCATCTAAACGACCTTTTTCAAATAGTTTACCGAATAAACCTTGAATAGTCCCAGAAAGTAAGGACACACCCTCAGTGTCTATTAAAAGTTCTTTTACATCTAAATGAGGGTCAGATAATGCATCATTTTCAAGGTAAGACCTTGAGGAAAGTTCAATAATTCTCTTATATCCATTTTCGTTAAGAGCTATTAG
>JADHPA010000069.1 GCA_016778675.1 Candidatus Pelagibacter sp.
CAGGGTAATGTAATGGTGCCTGTAGACTCACATTTTCCAGTAGAAAAATTTAAAGCAATTACTGATGGCTATGATGCTGATGATAAAAAAGCTGTTGCAGATGCCAGAGCAAAATTAGCTACTGCATTTAAAGCAAAAGCTAAAAGTGTTAATGAAAAATATATTGTTCCACCAAAAACTACAGACTTTGCAATAGTTTATGCACCAACTGAAAGTTTATACAAAGAATTAACTGAATACCAAGATCCAACTACTAAAGAATTATTAACTCAAGAATTAATGAAAAAACATAAAGTTGTAATCTGTGGTCCAAATACTCTTTCTGCTTATTTGCAATCATTACACATGGGCTTTCAATCTTTAAAAGTTCAAAAAGGTGCAACAGAAATTTACGATCATCTAAAAACAATTAGCTCAAGATTCGGAAAACATTTTGAAAATATAGTTGCTCTTAGAAAAAAATTAGAGGAAGCAATGATTGTTGTTGATAAGTTTGGAACAGATGCAAGATCGATTAGCAGAAGCCTAGAAAATATTAAAGATCCTGAACGAGTTGATAAAGCCGTTCAAACAGAAAATGTAGAAAAATTTGTTGACCATTCAAAACAAGCAAAAAATTAATTTCTTTTTTTCTTCAATACCGCTTATAACAAACTATATGCAGTGGAATAATAAATTTACTTATCCAAAATCTATGAGATCAATGGTGAGTGGTTCAAGAATGTATGCTGTAAATCAAGAAAAGCTTCCTTCAGTAACTTCCATATTGCAAGCAACACAAAGTGAAGAAAAAAAAGCATCTCTTGCAAATTGGAAGGCAAGAGTGGGGGCTGCTGAAGCAAATAGAATTAAAAATGATGCTTCAAGCAGAGGAACATCAATGCATTCTCATTTAGAAAAATATTTATTAGGTCAATTAAATTTAGAGTTATTAGAAGAAGAGGCTAGCAAATCTAAAAAAATGGCAGATGAAATTATTGAACAAGGTATTAAAGGAAAATTGTCAGAAATTTATGGTACTGAAGCAACATTGTATTATCCTGGAAAATACGCAGGTACATGTGATGCAGTAGGTGTGTATGAAGGGCAAGAAACTATCATTGATTTTAAACAATCTAATAAACCAAAA
Source organism: Candidatus Pelagibacter sp. (assembly GCA_016778675.1). GTDB lineage: Bacteria > Pseudomonadota > Alphaproteobacteria > Pelagibacterales > Pelagibacteraceae > Pelagibacter. The sequence goes on from JADHPA010000069.1 coordinate 1,130, forward strand.
AAAGAAGAGTGGATTGAGGACTATTATCTTCAATTAGGAGCATATTCATTAGCTCATAACGTTGTCCATAATTCAAAAATAACCCAAGGAATTGTTTTACTTTGCACTGTAGATAATTTATTCCAAGACTTTAGAATTCAAGGTGAAAAACTAGAAGAATACCAAAACAAGTTTTTAGAAAAAGTAGAACAATACTATCATCAACGGAATATGAACTAATATGAATTTAGCAATATGGGACATTGAATCTAGTAGTGCCAATACTTCATGGGGAAGTATTATTGAAGTAGGTGGTATTTTAGTTGACCCAAATTTTAAAGAATTAGATCGTTTTAATTTTAGATGTAGATTACCAGAAGGAGAAGTTCCTCAAGCAATGGCTTTGATAGTTAACAAGACTAGTGTTGATTTATTAACTAAAGGAAATTTAAGTCATTACCAAATGTTATCTCAGTTAGAAGCAACATTTAAAAAATGGAGCCCAGCAATATTCATGGGTTGGTCAAACATTGGCTTTGATGATGAGATGATAAGAAACGAATTCTTTAGAGGAATTAGATATCCTTATATCACCAATGCAACCCCGAACAAAAGACATGATGGTTTAAACATTGCAAGAGGTGCCCATGCAGTTGATGAGAGTGTTATAAAAACTGAAATAAATGCAAAAGGTAATGCAGTCATGAAACTAGAGTCGTTAGCTAGAATGAATGGCTTTGAATCAAGTGGAGCTCACTCAGCTTTATTTGATGCAGAACTAACCGTTAAGGTTTTAGGATTAATTAAAAAAAATCAACCTCAGACTTGGGATACATTTTTAAGAACAGCAAATAAGAGTGATACTGAGACGATATTTAAAACTGAAAAAATGTTTACATTAGCAGAATATCATTTTGGTAAAAATTATAGATTTGTAGTTGCACCACTTCACCCAAAACATTGTATTCACCCAATCTATCAATGGGGCCAAGCTTTTGATCTTAAAATTGATCCTATTCCATTATTTGATATGTCAATTTCTGAACTTAAAAGTGCTATTAAAAAATTAAAGTTTTTAAGAACTATACGATCAAATAAAGCTCCTATAATTCTAGACGCAAGTTATGGACTACAAGTTGAACCATATAGTAATCTTGATCCTGATCTAATTAAAGAGCGTGCAAAATTAGTAAACAGTAATGAGAGATTTTCTCAAAATGTTTTAACCGCATTACGAGAAACAGCTGAAGAAAAAGCACAATTCGATTCACAAGTTGATTTACTGGCAGAAGAGACAATTTATAAAAAATTTACTCCTCAAAAAGATACAGCTTTATTTCCAAAATGGCATGCAGCTTCTTGGAAAGATAAATTAATATTATTAGATAAATTTGAAGATGAGAGAATGGTAAGCTTTGGAAAAAAGATAATATATCAAGAATCACCTGAGACACTTCCTCCTGATATGTTCAAGACCATTAAACGTGAAATAGCCGAAAGAATATTAAGTGATGAAAAAGAAAAATGGTGGACATGCAAAGAATTTTATTTTGAGTGTGATAATTTAAGAGATAGATATACCAACGAAAAAGATGAGAAAAAGCTCAAGTTTTTAGACGAAATTAATGAGTTTGTTGAAGGTATTCAAAAAAAATACGAACAAGCATAATAAGTCTCTATTAATTAACTAAAAAAATCCTTTTTTACATATTGAATAAATCTAATAAGAATTTATATATGAAATATGCTTATTGATTTTAAAGACGAAGAATTTGAAACAAAAATTAAGAATGAAGATATCTCTGTAGTTCAATTTTCTGCAGAATGGTGTGCTCCGTGCAAGAGCCTTAAACCCATCATGGATAAATTTTCAGATAGCTACAAAGATAAAGCAAACTTTTATTATGCTGACATAGAAAATGGTGGAATTAACACAGGTTCAGCTGCTGGTGTAAGAGGTGTACCAACTGTTATTGTTTACAAAAAAGGTGTTGAAGTAGACAGAAAAGTTGGTGGAGTTGCTGAGAGTCAAATGAAAGAATTTTTAGATAAGAATATCTAGTTTAAGTTTAAAACTTCTCCTGCAAGATACAAAGAACCTGTAATTAAAATAATATCATTTTCTTGAAGATCAATTGAGCCAATTGCTTCCTCAATAGAATTTTCATAATTAATATTTTCAAAATTTTTAATTTTCTCTTTAAGTTCACTTCCCCTAATAGCATTGGGTTGATTTGGAATGTCAATTGTTGTTAATGATTTAATATCTTTAAAGTAACTCATATATTTATTGTGGTCTTTGTTGGCCATCATTCCTAAAATAATATGTTTGTTACAATTTAGACTTTGAAGATATTCATTTAATACCTTTGCACCAAGTGGGTTATGAGATCCATCAACAAATAATAAATTATTACTAGTTAAATCTTTTAATTTTCCAGATTTTAACTCTTGTAGTCGTGCGATACTTTCTATTTTAGTAATACCACTCTTAATATGTTCATCAGTTATTTTATAGTCTGTTAATTGTCTAACAGTTGCAATTGCTGTAGAGACATTTTCTAATTGAAATTCTCCAGGCAAATTAGGTTTTGGAAGTTTAAGAGCACCAAATTCATCCTCAAAATAAAAAAAATCATTTTCTTTTAAGGTAAAATTATAATTTTTATTAAAGATTATTTTTTTAGAAGTATTGTCTTTAATTGTATTTTCAATACTTTTGCTTATTTCATTTGAACTTTGTTTTGCAACTACGATTTTAGAGTTTAACAAAGTGGATGTTTTCTCAAATATTATTTTTTCAACTGTTTGCTCTTCTTTTGGAAGCCAGTCTAAGTGATCCAGACCAATAGCTGTTACAATACTAGCTAAGTTTTTTTTTAAAATATTGGTTGCATCAAATCTATGAAATAGACCTGACTCAATTAAGTTAATGTTTTCAGGGTATTTCTTTGCATAATGAAAATAAGCAACAGTTAAAATTTCAAAGAAAGTGATTTGTGTTTGATTGTTAGCTTCTTCTATTTCAGAAAAAAGATTGGCCAATTCATCATCTGTTAGAGGCTTATTGTTAAAGACAAATCTCTCATTAATTTTTTGAATGTGAGGACTGGTATAAATATTACATTTATAATCAGCCTCTTTTAAAATTGCATAAAGTGCCTGTATAGTTGAAAATTTTCCATTCGTGCCAACAATAGAAATGCAGTTAATTTGATCTTGAGGATTGCCTAATTTTTTTAAAAGATTTTTAGTTCGATCTAGACTTAGATCAATCTCTTTAGGATGCAGCTTTTGTAAGCGCTCTACTATCTTCTGAAGTTTCATTTTCTGATGAATTTATAGCAGAATTTTTCTTTAACAATATTGATAATAATGATCCAATTTTTTCTCTTAAGTCTTTTCTCTCTACAATTAAATCTACAAAGCCAGTTTTTTCTACATACTCACTTCTTTGAAAGCCTTCTGGCAACTCTTCTCTTACAGTGCCTTGAATTACTCTTGCTCCTGCAAAAGCTATAAGAGCTCCTGGTTCTGCTAAGTGTAGATCACCTAACATTGCATATGACGCTGTAATACCACCAGCAGTTGGATCAGTTAGAACAACAATATAGGGTAAATTATTTTTCTTTAGTTCGTTAATTGCAAGTGTCGTCCTTGTCATTTGACTTAAAGATATAAGACTTTCCATCATTCTCATTCCGCCACCAGAAGTAAACACTACAAAAGGTTGTTCATTTTCTATTGCATGTTGAATTCCGTATAAAAAAGCTTCACCTTCTGCAGCACCAATTGAGCCACCTACAAAATCAAAATCAGATGCAATTGCTGTGATTTTTAAATTTAGAATATTAGTATTAACAACCATCATTCCACAATCCATGCCAGTTTTTTTTCTAGCAGCTTTTAATCTATCTTTATAAGGTTTTGCATCATTCCAATTTAAAGGGTCATCTTGAGGAATTGGAGTTTTTAAAACTTCATAATTATTTTTGCCAAATATAATGTCAAATCTCTGACGTGGGCTTATTCTGTGGTGTTTGTTACAAGATGGGCAAACCCATAAGTTTTCTTCTAAATCTTTTTTTAAGATTGGCCC
>JADHPA010000009.1 GCA_016778675.1 Candidatus Pelagibacter sp.
TGACGCTGACATTTATGGTCCATCAATTCCAAAGATGTTTGATATTAATGAAAAACCAAAAAGTGATGGTCAAACCTTAACTCCAATTACAAAATATGACATTCAATGTATGTCCATTGGTTTTCTTGCAGACCAGCAAACTCCAATGATTTGGCGTGGACCTATGGTTACTAGCGCAATTAAAACATTTACACAAAAAGTTGGCTGGAAAGATTTAGATTTTATCATTGTTGATATGCCTCCAGGAACTGGAGATACCCAATTAACTTTTTCTCAAGAAATTAAGATGGATGGAGCAATCATTGTCTCAACTCCTCAAGAAGTAGCACTCCTTGATGTTAAAAGAGGGATTAAAATGTTTGACAAGCTTGGAGTTAAGATCTTGGGTTTAGTTGATAACATGAGCTATTTCACTGGTGATGATGGTAAAAAATATAAAATATTTGGTGAAGGTGGGGTTAAGCGAACTGCGGAAGAATTTGAAAAAGAATTTTTAGGAGAAATTCCAATAAATCCTGAGGTTGGAAAATGTGGAGATGAAGGAAAGCCAATTGTTGAAGCTAATCCTGAACACGAAATTTCTAAAATATATTTAGACTTTGCTAGAAAAATTAAATCAACTTATCTTTAAGATCAAAAGAAACCATAAGTTCATTCCATTCTCTTTTGGATAAGCCCGAACTATCTAGATTAACATCATCACCTTTAATAAGTTTTTGAATGATAATTTTTCCTTTAGCTGAAACTTCTGTGCCCCCCACTCTATAATCCATGAACGCATCATAAGTTATAGGTACCCATTTCTTAACAGTATCTAACATGATGTCAGCATAAACTCTTATTTCATACTGAGCATGACTATCAGCTCTTAATCTTAAAAAATTCATTAAGTTTAATAAATCAGTTTTCCAATACCACTGGGTATAAGTGTTTAACGTTAAATTCATTCTTGCAAGTTCTCTTGCTAACCCTTTTTTATTTTCATCAATCGTTGATCCATCAAATCTTTGATTGAGCATCATCTCATAATTATCATAAGTTTGTTCAGCATCATTTTTTAAAAGTTCTAAAACTTCTTTTGCTTGCTCACCTTCAATAACATCACCTCTACCTTGTCTGTTGCTTGAAGATTGAGCTGCTAAATTTTCTGCAGATGGCAAATAAAATTCTTTATCTAAAATTGAATACCTAGCTGAGTACTCATTAACATTTGCTGTTCTATGTCTTATCCATTGACGAGCAATAAAAATTGGAAGCTTCACATGATATTTGATTTCACACATTTCAAATGGAGTGCTGTGCCAATGTCTCATTAAATATTTAATTAAACCTGCATCTGTTGAAACTTGTTTGGTTCCTTTTCCATATGAAACTCTAGCTGACTGAACAATTGAAGTGTCATCTCCCATGTAATCAATAACTCTTACAAAACCATGGTCTAATGCTGGCATTGCCTCATACAGAATATTTTCAAGCGCTGGGGCAGTAACCCTTTTCGTTTGATTTTGCTGACCTTGTTGATCTTTGATCTCTTGTGATTGTTCTTTAGTTAATTTCATGATTTTTATTGAATCTCTCTCAAATGCTTTTATAGTAATAGTGTTGGCTTGCCAACTACGACGATAAACGAATTTCGTAATAACCATTACGGACGTGGGGGCAGTACCCACCACCTCCACCATTTACAACTTAAGGGGGTGAAATAGGATCGACGGGTGACTAAAGGTTATTCTTTCGTTCGGGATTGTTCCACCGTGACGGGCTAAACTTTAAATGCTAACGAAAGTTACGCTATTGCTGCATAATTAACTTAGGTTAATTATAGAAGCACGGTCTGGGGCACCGGGTAACAGAACGCCCCTATTAATTTATAAATTTTCTTAAATCAGGTTTAAAATACTTGGAACCCTTCATAACTTTTCCAGCATCATTATAAATGGGCTTACCGTCTTCGCCTAGCTTACTCATGTTTGAATTTTGAACTTCTTCAAAACATTTATCAAGATCGATACCAAATGCATGTCCAGCACCATAAGTTACATACAAAATATCTGTTAAAGCGTCAGCAACTTCTAAAAGATCTTTATTTTCCATTGCAATTTTAAGTTCTTCGAGTTCTTCTTTAATTAGATCGTATCTTAAAGTATTTATCTTATCAGAGCTAAAAGAAGGCTTAATTTTAACCTCTTGGCCAAAGGTTTTCATAAAAGTTTTTACTTTGTTAAAATTTGTCATTTAGCTCCTGTAAGTTTTTTAATTTTAATATATAAGTATATTAAATTAAAAATAATATATTAATCAATGAAATTAAGAAAAGAATTTGACAGTATTGGAAGTATAAACGTTCCTAATGATAAATATTGGGGAGCGTCAACCCAAAGATCTAATAAATTTTTTAACATTGGAAAAATTTTAGTAAATATTTCAATAATTAAATCAATAGCAATTATAAAAAGATCAGCAGCATTAGTACATTTTAAAGAAAAACAGATTGATAAAAAAATTACTAACTCAATCATAAAGGCTTCTGATGAAGTGATCAAAGGAAAACTAGATGAAAACTTTCCTTTAAAAGTCTGGCAAACAGGTTCTGGTACCCAAACAAATATGAATGTAAATGAGGTTATTGCAAATAGAGCAATTGAGATATTGGGTGGAAAAAAAGGTTCAAAAAAACCTGTTCATCCAAATGATCATGTCAATAAATCTCAATCTACTAATGATGTTTTTCCAACAGCTATGCATATATCTGTTGCTCAAGAAACTGTATCAAAATTATTACCAAATTTAAAAATTTTAGAAAAAGAATTAGCTAAAAAATCTAAAGAATTTAAAAGTATTATTAAAATTGGTAGAACCCATTTACAAGATGCAACCCCATTATCACTTGGTCAAGAGTTTTCAGGATATCAAGTTCAATTAAAGAAATCTATTGAAAGAATAGAGTTTGCCTTAAAAGAGATATTCTTTTTAGCACAGGGTGGCACTGCTGTTGGAACTGGAATTAATTCAAGAAAGGGTTTTGATAAAAAAATTGTTAAAGAAATTGCTAAATTTACAAAATTACCTTTTAAACCTGCCATAAACAAATTTGCTGAATTGGCTGCTCACGACTCTATTATAAATTTCTCAGGAACTTTAAATACTTGTGCTGTTGCCTTGATGAAAATATCAAATGATATAAGATTTCTTGGATCAGGACCTCGAGCTGGTTATGGAGAATTAATTCTTCCTGAAAATGAACCTGGCTCATCTATTATGCCTGGTAAAGTTAATCCTACGCAATGTGAAGCTGTTACGATGGTTTGTGCCAATGTTATTGGAAATCATACGGGTATTACTGTTGCTGGTTCTCATGGTCACTTTGAATTGAATGTATTTAAACCAATGATAGCCCACAATGTTCTTCAATCCATAGATCTTATTGCAGATAGTACAAAAAATTTTGCTCTCTTTTGCGTTAAAGGAATTAAAGCTAATAAGAAAAAAATTAAAGAGCATCTAGATAACTCTCTAATGTTAGTTACTGCTCTGGCTCCTAAAATTGGATATGACAATGCTGCAAAAATTGCAAAAACTGCTTTAAAAAATGGAACTACTTTAAAAGAAGAAACTTTAAAAACTGGTCTTGTAAAAGAGAAGGATTATGATCAGATAGTAGATCCTAAAAAAATGATTTACCCCTCATAAGCATCAAGTATATTATTTAATAATCTTTTAGTTTTAACTTTATTATTTAAATTATTATCTTCGAATTCCTCAATAATATTTAAAATTTGATCACCTACTTTATTATTGTCAATTTTGGCATTATTAAATTTAATTACATTATTTGAAAAATCATAATCAAAATTTATTAAAACATTATTAATTTTTCTTCTAGATTTTTTTTTTGTGTTAAGAGATGAGAATAATTCATTACTATTCTTGATATCAAAAAATAAATCTGTATTTAAAATTAATCTATTATCTTGTACAAATAAATTACTATTACTTAACTCAAATGATCCTATGTCACTATTAAAAAATTTTGTTTTATCAAAGTTTATTTTGCCACTAGTTATATCTAGATAGATTTTAGAATTTTGAAAAAGATTCTTTTGCTCATTTGAATTAGCATTGATAAGAGTTTTTAAACTTATATTACTATTAAATAATATTCCTGATTTTAGTAATTCTATTAAAATAGGATTAAAATTTAATAGCTTAGATATATTATTATCATTTAAATCAATTTTTAAATCTAGATCAAATGGATTAATTGATAAAATTCCATTGTAGTCAATTTTGTTATTTTTAATTCTTGAATTTTTGGAAAAAAAAATAACACTGTTGTCGTCTAATTTAAATTCTGAATTTAATAGGGTCCCTAAAAAAGTAACAATATTATTACCTTTAGCTTGACCATCATTATCAACAATATAGTCATTGATAATTTCTAAATTAAGAGACTTTGCATTAAATGAAATTTTTTTTTCAATTTGTTGATCATTTTTACTTTTTATTTCGAATATAAACGGTATTGAAAAAATACTCCCTTTGAGCATAAATTTGTTATGTAATGCTTTATCATCAAAAAAAAGATTTGCATCATTAATTTTCACTATAGCAAATATTTCATTAATGTTATCTTTAAAAAAGATATTGCCTTTGTCAAATTGAATTTTTTTATCAGAAAGTTTATCGTTAATTGAACTATTAAATTTTTTTAAATCAATTCCTGATAAAGAAAAATTTGCATCTTTTATAATAACATTTTTTAAAGTTATTTTTTCTTTATCAAAAAAATTACCTTGATTGATAAATACTTTTAAATTTCTAACCTCAGCTATTATTTTTTTATTATTTGGCTCATTTAATAATATATTGGTATCTTTAATTAAAAAATGTGGAGATGGAAGAATACGGTAAGAAATATCTTCAGTAGATGTTAAATCAATTTTAAATTCACTAAAAAGATTTTTTTTGATTTTTTTCTCTACCCAGGTTTTATCATATATACTTGGTAGTAATAAATAAAAAATATATAAGAACAATGAGCCAATTAGAGTTATTAAAACTTTATTTAATCCACTAATATTAAATTTATTATTTGTTTTATTCTTAACTTTGAATATTGTCTTTTGTATTAAGTTGTTAAAAGTTTTGATAATTTTTTTCATAAATGCTGTTAAAATTAAAATATCTTATAATGAAATTTAAAAAATGATAAACACTGAATATCTAAGTAATCTTAACGCAGCTCAAAAAGAAGCTGTTATGCATTTAGATGGCCCACTTTTAATAGTCGCGGGTGCAGGTTCAGGTAAAACTAAAGTTTTAACGTCTAGGATTGCTCATATTATTAATGAAAAGAAAGCTTTTCCCAATCAAATACTATCGGTAACTTTTACTAATAAGGCTGCAAAAGAAATGCAAAGCAGAGTTAGCGCCATACTAAATTCTGAGGCCATTGGCTTAACTTGGTTAGGAACTTTTCATTCAATTTGTGCAAAATTGTTAAGAAAACATGCTCCTGCAGCTGGTTTAACATCTAATTTTACAATCATTGACACAGATGATCAGGTAAGACTCATTAAGAATATATGTAAAGCTGAAAATATAGATATTAAACAATTAGCTCCAAAATATATTTTATCCATTATTGATAGATGGAAAAATAAAGGATTTTATCCAAATGAAGTCATTATAAATAAAAATGATATTTATGAAAAAACTGTACTTCCTTTGTATAAAATTTATCAGCAAAAACTATTAGATTTAAATACATGTGACTTTGGAGATTTAATTTTACATGCTGTAAAAATTTTAGAAAAAAATTTAGATATAAGAGAAATATATTCAAATAATTTTAAATATATTTTGGTCGATGAATATCAAGATACAAACTACATTCAGAGTAGATGGTTATATCTATTATCGGAAAAACATAAAAATTTATGCTGTGTTGGAGATGATGATCAATCTATTTACAGTTGGCGTGGTGCAGAAATCAAGAATTTTTTAGAATTTGATAAGGTTTATGAAAATGTAAAAGTAATAAGATTAGAAGAAAATTATAGATCCTCACAAAATATTTTATCTGTTGCCTCAAATTTGATAGCTAATAATCAAAATAGAGTTGGCAAAACTTTAAAAACCACAATGGATGAGGGTGATTTAGTTAAACTTAATTGTTTTAAAAATGGAAAAGATGAAGCGATAGGAATTTCAGATGAAATAGAAAACAAATTAAAAAAAAAATATTCTTTTAATAACATAGCAATTTTAGTTAGGGCAATTTTTCAAACTAGAGAATTTGAAGAACGTTTTTTAAAAATTGGTCTTCCTTATAGGATTTTGGGAGGTACAAAATTTTATGAAAGAGCAGAGATTAAAGATTGTGTTGCATATTTAAGGTTAATTCATCAACCTAAAGATGATTTAGCATTTGATAGAATAATAAACATTCCTAAACGATCTATAGGTGAAAGTACTATTAAATTAATACATGAATTTTCAAAAGAAAACTCCTCAAGTTTAGAAATTTCTTCTAAGCAATTAATTGAACAAAATTTAATCAAACCAAAAACTAAAATAGGCTTGAGTTCTTTTTTATTTTTAATGGATAAATGGAGAAACGATATCAATATAAAAAAAATTAACCATGTAAAATTACTCCAGCTAGTCTTAGATGAGTCGGGCTACTCTTCAATGTTGAAGAATAAAAAAGACGTTGAAAATGAAAATCGCCTAGAGAATATTAAAGAGCTTCTCAGTGCAATGAAAGAATTTGATAATTTAGAGAGTTTCTTAGAACACGTTGCATTAGCAACATCAGTGGATCAAGATTGGGATGGTGAAAAAATTAATATGATGACTATGCATGGCTCAAAAGGACTTGAGTTTGACGTGGTTTTTCTACCTGGATGGGAGGAGGGACTTTTTCCACACCAAAAATCAATTGAAGAAAAAGGTCAAAATGGACTTGAAGAGGAAAGAAGGTTGGCTTACGTAGGAATAACTAGAGCAAAAAAGAAAGCACTTGTGTCTTTTGCAATGAATAGATTTTACCAAGGAAATTGGATTGATAGTATGGCCTCAAGGTTTGTCGATGAACTGCCAGAAGAATTTTTAGAAAAAAACTCATATTTCGATGACAGTAAAGATGATGATTTTGAATTTAATCAAGATTTTGAAACTAATGAAGAAATAAGAAGCCCAGGTTGGATACGATATCAAAAAAGAATTAAATGATTATAGAAAAAATAAATAATTTAAGAAATAAATTCAAAAAATATAAAATTGATGGCTACATTGTTCCTAAAAATGATGATTATTTTTCTGAATATGCCAAAAATGATAGATTAAAGAAGATTACAAAATTCTCAGGTTCAGCGGGCTTAGCTGTTATTTTAAATAAAAAAAATTATTTATTTGTTGATGGTAGATATACTATTCAAGCTCAACAAGAATCTTCAGATAATTATAAAATAATTGAGATTCATAAAAAACTTCCAAATGAAATTATTAAAAATCTAAACTTAGGTTATGATCCAAGTCTATTTACAAAAAATATACTTAAGAAATATTTTTCAAATAATAGTTTAACTGCAATAAACCATAATTTAATCGATCAAATATTTAAATTTAAAAAGATAAAAACAAAACCTTTTTTTTCCTTGGATAAAAGTGTTGTAGGCGAATCACATCATTCAAAAATTTCTAAAGTAGTAAAATTTATTAAATCAAATAATGCTGATTATTTGTTTGTGAGTGCACCAGAAAATGTTGCGTGGTTACTAAATATTAGAGGCTATGATAGTCCTAGCAGTCCAATACCAAATGCAAGATTGATTATTAGTAAAAATAAAAAAATATATCTGATAACTAAAAAATCTAACGCAAAAACTATTATTAAAGAAAAAAAAATAAATACAAAATATATTGTTGATGAAAATAATTTATCTAATTTATTCTACCAGTTAGAAGAAGGTAATTTTATAATTGATAATAAATCTTGTTCAATTTTATATGAAAACATCATAAAAAAAAGATTCAAAGTATTAAAAATTGAAGATCCAATTTATAAATTAAAATCTATTAAAAATGAGCAGGAGATAAAACATATGATTGAAACTCATAAAAAAGATGGGTTGGCATTAACAAAATTTATTTATTGGATTAAGAATGTTAATAAAAAAGTAATCACAGAAGTTGATGCGCAAAATAGATTGGAAAAATTTAGAAAATTAAATCCAGCCTATTTATTCCCAAGTTTTAATACAATAGCTGGTGCAGGATCTAATGGGGCCATAGTTCACTATAGAGCAACACCCAAAAATACCAAAAAGATCAAAAAACAAGACCTTTTATTAGTTGATTCAGGTGGTCAATATAAATTTGGTACAACAGATGTTACTAGAACCATTTGTTTTTCTAAGCAAAAAAAAACTATAGTGAATGCTTATACTTATGTTTTGAAGGGACATATTGCAGTTGTTCAAACCAATTTAAATAAAATTGATACTGGAAAAAAAATAGATGTTAGAGCTAGAAAATTTTTAAAAAAAGTAGGCTTAGACTATGAACATGGAACAGGACATGGTGTTGGTTTTTTCTTAAATGTTCATGAGGGTCCACAATCAATTTCAAAATATAATAATATTAAATTAACCAAAGGAATGATTTTGAGTAATGAACCTGGGTTTTACAAAAAAGGTCATTTTGGAATTAGAATAGAAAATTTGATATATGTAAAAAAATTTAAAAATAAGTTATTATTTGATAATTTTACGCTTGCGCCCATAGAAAAAGATTTGATCAATTACAAGCTGCTAAACAAATCTGAAAAAGATTATTTATTTAGATATCATTTAAAAATTTACTCTGAGTATTCATCTTTATTAAATAAAAATGAAAGAAGATGGTTAGCCCAACTTATTTAACATTTTTAATAATTCTTTTTGATCAATAATTTTTATATTTAATTCTCTTGCTGTATTTATCTTTTTAATAGTTGGTTTTTCACCTACTATTAAATAATTTAATTTTTTGTTCACATTACTAATTATTTTTCCTGAATTTTGCTCAATTAAAGATTTTGCCTCTGCTCTACTAATTCCATTTAACTTACCTGTGAGCATAAAAGTTTTATTATTCAATAATCCTTTATCATTTATTAAAATCATATTTTGTATTTTAAGTTTTTTTTTCAATTCAGATAGCACATCTAAATTTGTTTTATTTAAGAAAAATTTTTTTATTGACTGAATTTGAGTTTTACCAATACCATCAATATTCGATAAAATTTCTATGTTTTTATCCTTTGATAATTTAAAAAAATTATCTGCAGTTTTTAAATGCTTTGCTATAAGTTTAGCATTTTCTTGTCCTATATGCCTAATTCCTAGAGCGTAGATAAACCTATCTAAAGAGATTGTTATTTTTTTTTCAATTGAAAATTTTAAATTTTTAACAGATAATTTTCCCCATCCTTCTAATTTTTCTATTTTATCATAATTAAAATTAAAAATATCTTGTGGAAACCTTATTAGCTTTAAATTCCAAAAATTTTCAACAATCCTTTTACCCAATCCATCAATATTAAATGCCTCTTTTGATACAAAATGTTTAATTTTTTCTATTGCAATTTTTTCACATTCATATCCCTCACTAGTACATCTTCTAACAGCATCTTTTTTTTTTGTTGTCTCATTATAATCTTTGACAGTTTTGTTGCCACACGATGGACAAATGAGAGGGAAATTAAATTTTTTAGAGTTTTTATTTCTTTTTTTTATATCAACTGAAACAACATGGGGTATTACATCGCCTGCTCTTTCAACGGTCACTGTATCCCCAATTCTTATATCTTTCCTGATAATCTCATCTTCATTATGAAGTGTGGCATTGGAAACTATAACACCACCAATATTAACTGGCTTAATCTTTGCAACAGGTGTTAGGGCGCCTGTCCTTCCTACTTGGATCTCAATATTTATTATTTCAGAAATTGAGCTATTAGCTGAAAATTTATGTGCAATGGCCCATCTTGGGGCATTAGCAGCAAATCCTAATCTTTTTTGTAAACTAAAATCATTAACTTTATAAACTACACCATCTATATCAAATGCTATTTCTTTTCTTTTTTCCTCTAAATTCTTATGATTAGACATTAAATTTTTGATGCCTGAGATTTTTTTATTAAATGGATTTGTCTTAAAACCCCAGACTTTTAAATTTTCTAAAAATTCTGTTTGATTATTAATTTTCATCTCCGATGTATAACCAAAGGTATAAGCAATAAATTTTAATGGAATCTTAGCAGTAACATTGTGATCTTTCTGTCTTAGAGATCCTGACGCGGCATTTCTAGGGTTGGCAAATTTTTCACTAATCTTTTTAAAGTCATCATTTTCTATAAACACTTCACCTCTTATATCAATTTCATTAGGAAAATTTTTTGCACTTACATTCTGTGGGATATCCTTAATTGTTTTTAAATTTTCAGTAATATCCTCTCCTTCGACTCCATCACCTCTGGAAAGTCCCTTTATAAATTTTCCATTAATATAAATTAATGATGCTGATATTCCGTCAATTTTTGGTTCAGCACTATAATCCACTACACTTATCTTATTTAAACTTAAAAAATTGAATAATTTTTTTTCAAAGTTTTTTAAATCTTCTTCATTAAAAGCATTTCCAAGTGATAACATTGGAACCTTATGTCTTACCTTCTCAAAATTTTTTGATGGTTTAAATCCTATTGAAACTGTAGGTGAATGTTTGCTTTTTAAAAATAAATATTTTTTTTCTAAATCAATTATCTGCTTTTTTAAGAGATCATATTCTTGATCGGTTACAATAGAGTTGTTTTCTTGATAGTAAGCTTTGTTTAATTTTTGTACTTTTTTTATTTTTGTAGAATAATCTTTCTTAATTAATTCATCATTCATTTATTCAAAAATTGTTTTAAATTTTGCTTTAAATCTAGATAGTATTTTTTTTTTATCCTTTTGTTTATTTTTTTTTAGCTGTTTTTCATCATATTTATAATCTTGATTAAATATTTTATAAGATGCTTTATACCACTCACTGGAACCATAATTATATCCTAACAAATTTGCATATTTTTTAGACTCTTCAACTAAACCAATCTTGTAATTTGTCTCAACTAATCTAAATAACGCTTCTTCGACATAAACTGTAGTTTCATAATTTTCTAATACATTTTTAAATCTATTTAAAGCAGGTATCCATTTTTTACTTTTTAAATAGTGCCTACCTATAAACATTTCTTTTCCAGCAAGTCTATCTTTAATGAGCTCTATTTTAAATTTGGCATCAAGAGCAAAATCAGTATCGGGATATTCTCTTATGATTAACTCAAACTCTTTTTTTGAATTAAGTAATGGGTCTAAATCTCTTTTCTCATCAACAATATTTTCATAATAACACATAGCTAAAATAAAGTGAGCGTAGTCATTATTAATATGATTTGGATATTTCCTCATATAATCTTTAATTTGATCGATTGCCTCCAAATAATAATCATCAGAATAGTAGGCATAAGCTGACATTAGAGATGCCATTGGTGCCCACTCTGATTGTGGAAAAATTAATTCAGCTTCTCTAAATTTATTTGCTGCATACAAGGTGTCTCCATTTAATAATTCCTGATAGCCCTCCTCATATAGTGAAATCATTTGTAAATTTATATCAGTCTCATTAATAACGGTAATTTTTTTTTCTTTACTGCATGATGTTAAAAAAATAGTTAAAGTTATTAAGGTTATATAAAAAAGTTTATTCATTTTTAATCTATTAACATAAAAACAAAAAAACTCTAATCTTTATGCAATAGATCTAAGACTAGTTTTGTTAACAAAAGCATGTGGGAGGCTTTTTTCTTTAATTTCTATTAATGAAAAATTTTCATCATTTTCAAAAACTTTTCTTAGTAATTGATTTGTAAGCTTATGGCCACCTTGTGAACAAACTATTTTTCCAATTATTTTATAGCCAGCCAAGTATAAATCACCCATGCAATCTAAAATCTTATGATTAACAAATTCTTTATGATTTCTAAGTCCATTTTGATTTAATACCGCATTATTCTTAACAACTACTGCATTATCAAGACTGCCTCCTTTTGCAAGACCCATTTCTTTTAATTTTTCTATATCTTCAAATAGACAAAATGTTCTAGAGTTATAAATATCACTCAAGTCAGATTCAAAAACCTTAACCGAGTTTCGTTGGGTTCCTATAATTTCGTTTGTATACTTTAGTTCAAAGTCTATATCCAAACTAATTTTACTTGGTTCAATAGTTATTGTTTTATTTTCATCTATAAATTCTATTTTTTTTAAAATCTTTATTATTTTAATTGGAGCATCAGTATTTTTAATCCCAATTTTAGAGATAGCTTCAACAAAAAGTTTTGCTGAACCATCTAAAATTGGCACTTCTTGATTATCAATTTCAATTAATGCATTATCAATGCCCAAACCATATAACGCTCCCATTAAATGTTCTATAGTTGATACGCTTACCCCATGTTCATTTGAAATAGTCGTGCAAAATATTGCACTACTTACATTAAATATATTTGGTATAATAACATTATTCTCTTTTAAGTCTGTTCTTTTAAAAATTATTCCAGTATTTGGTGCGGCAGGCTTTACTGTCATAGTTGCAGCTAAGCCACTATGAAGACCAACACCATTGAATGTAATATCTTGATTAATAGTTTTTTGATTTAAAACAGACATTGAAGTCTTATAAATAGTTAGATTAAATTAAGAAAAACAAGAAATGTTACGGTAATTTACTAGAATTTTTTAGCCAGATTATCTAAATAAGTGAAAAAGTTTTTCAAAAAAACCATGTTTTATTGATTTTTTTGGGACTATTACAACCTCTTGTTTATTTGGTTTTGAAATTAATCTAAAGCCTGACCAACAAATATCCTCAAGAGTTTCTTCTAAAAAATCAATATCATTTACAAAAGAAATGTTATCTTTGAGCTTACTATCAAGTATTTTAGATCCTTGACCAGTTAATACCATCTTAAATTTTTCAGTTAAAAATAAATTTGATTTAATTGATTTATTACACAGCTCAAGAATTTCTTCTGTTCTAGCCAAAATTATTTTTTGAAGCATATCTGTAGATTTAATTTCTTCACTTAAAATGTTGAGATTTTGGTCAAAATTCAGTTTGATTTGTTCAGACTTCTGTAAACTTATATTTAATACCTTGGAAAGATCTTTTGTAATATGATTACCACCAACAGATAAAATATCTAACATAGCTATATTTTCATTTAAATACGTAATTATAGATGTTTTATCAAATCCAACATCAATAAATGATACGGGCCCACTAAGATTTAAGTTACTTTTATAATGAATGGATTTTGCGTAACTTGTACAAATAATTCTATCAACTAAGATATTTAATCTAGAAAAAATATCTTTAAAACTTAAAACTAATTCTAAAGGTAAACAAATAAAAAGTATGTCTAAAGAAAAAAAATTACAATTAATTTTATCTGGTAAAAAGAGGTAATCAACTCCATCAATCTTATAATTATTAATGATGATATGAGCTATATTGTAGCCAGTATAATATTTTAAAATTTCTTGTTTTGCCTCTTGAACTAAAAATTTTATATTTTCTTTTTTTAATTTTGATCCATCAAGTTTTTTGGATAAAGAAATACTTATTGAGAGCATCTTGGGGCTATCTATCATCAGATTTACACTGTTGATATAATTGTTTGAGTCTCTCTCAAGTGAATTTACAATTTCTTTAATTTTTAACTCTAGGCTTGTGTTGTCTTTAAGAAATTCACTTTCTGTAAAGTATGCATCATTGTCATTATCTATATTAAATGTTGCTGCTCTTATTTTAGATGAACCACAATCAAAAAAAGTTTGATAATTTTTATCAGACATTAATTTATTATTAAACGATCCTTTACCCTAAGATCTATAATTTTTTTATTAACTTGATCGTCTTCAATAATCTTATATGCAAGGTTTAAAGCTACTAAGGAATTTTCTAAAGGCAACTTAATCAGAATATCGTTATTGGTTAAAATATCCCATCTATTAGACTTAAAAAAATATAATATCCTAAATCTATCAAAGGTAAACTTTGATTGTTCAATATCTTTTTTTAAACTTAAAAAGCTTTTTGATTTAAAATCTCCAAACAAGAAAGGTAAATTTTCTGAATTTTTTGAATCTCTAATAAGTTTACCATTTGCTCCAACTAATAATTTTTTGTCATTTGATGTTCGGGCTAGATATCTGGTAGGTGTAATATTTATCACTATATTTCCAGGATAAATTCGTTTAACGCTATATTTTTCTATAATATTGTAGTCATCAATTATGTCGACAATTTCTTTACGATTAATGAATAAAATATTTTTATTAACTAAACTTTTAAGTCTATTTGAAATGTCAAAATTATTATCATTTGAAAGACCTTGAATTGTTATTTTGTTATTTGTAGATAAATATTCTTTGTTGTTGAGAGTAAATTTCCCACTTATTGTACTTAATGTAATTAGCAATATAAAATAAATTACTATTTTATTTCTTTTACCTATTGATTGATGCATCTTTTAAAATCCACTCAATTAATTTGATAAAAGTTATACCTTTGTGACTAGCAATTTCTGGTACTAATGAAAGTTTAGTCATACCTGGCTGTGTATTAATTTCTAGTAAATAAAATTTACCTTTGTGATATTTAAAATCTGATCGTGATACTCCTCGACAGCCAACTATTTGATGGGCTTTATTTGCGATGTCTTCTATCTTAATCAAATCTTTTTTAGATAAATCTACGGGAATTATGTGTTTTGTTTTAGCGTTTGAACTATATTTTGCTTCATAATCATAAAATTTTCTTTTAGGTTTTAACTCAATTGTACCAAGTGCTTTTTGGCCCATTACGGCAACCTGTATTTCTCTACCTTCAATAAATTCTTCAATTAAAATTTGTTTATAAATGTTTAATTTTTTCAAATTTTTTATGAAATCTTTTTTTATACATATATAAACATGTACACTTGATCCCTCATTTATTGGTTTTATTACAACTGGAAATTTTAATTTTTTATCAATTTCTTTAATTATATTTTTGATTGGTTTTAAAAAATCGAACTTGATATATTTTGGTGTTAAGATCTTGTTTTTAAGAAAAATTTTTTTTGATAATTCTTTATCCATAGCGATTGATGATGCAAGTATACCTGAATGAGTATAAGGAATTTTTTGTGTTTCTAAAATTGATTGAATATAGCCATCTTCTCCATATTGTCCGTGCAAAGCATTAAAAATTATATTTGGCTTAAATGATTTTATATTTTTAAGTAAATTATTATTTGGTTCACTTATTTTAGTTCTATAACCATTTTTTTTTAACTCATTAAAAACTTGCTTTCCAGTATCTAAACTTATTAATCGCTCTTTGGATATTCCTCCACAAAGTACTAGGATTTTTTTTTTCATAGCTATTCCAATATTTTTATTTCTTTTTCAAGTATAATTCCTGTTTTTTTTTTAACTTGTTCCTGAACAAAGTTGATTAATTTAATCATATCATTGAAACTGGCGTCACCTTTATTTACAAAAAAATTAAAATGTTTTTCTGAAATACTAGCATCTCCAAAATTCAAATCTTGTGGCACAGACTCTTTAATTAATTGCCAAACTTTTTTATCTGATTGATTAATAGGATTTTTAAAAGTGCTACCACTTGTCTTTATTTTAGTTGGTTGAGAGTTATCTTTTTTATCTTTTAACTCTTTAATTTTAGTTTTAATTTTTTCTTTATCTTTATTGAAACCTTTGAAAGAAGCACTTAAAAAAATCAAATCTTCTGGTAAGTCATTATTTCTGTATTCAAACATAATTTTTTTAGCAGGTATTGCTAAAACTCTACCATTCCGATCAATGGCTTGCACAGATAGAAGTATGTCTTTAAATTCTCTGTTAAAACAGCCAGCATTCATTCTTAAGCCACCACCAACGGTACCTGGTATACAAGCTAAAAATTCGAAACCACCCACTTCATTTTCCATAGCAAAGTCTGATAATTTTTTATCAGAACAAGCACTGCCAGCAATAATTGTACTATTGGGAAGCATCGTAATATTGGCAAAATTTTTACCTAATTTAATAACAACTCCTTCATAAGTTTTATCACATATCAGGGTATTAGAGCCAGCACCTAGAATATAAATTTTTTCTTTTAAGCCAAATTTTTTTAAAAATAGAATTAAATCTGACAAATTATCAGGTTTAAAATATGCCTTAGTTTTACCACCTATATTGAACCAATTGCTTTTCTTTAGATCAAAATCAAATAAAAATTTACTATTGATCTCACTTGAGAATTTTTTTAATTCTTCTAATTGCATTATATCAATTTTGGAAGTTCTCTCATCCAGGAAGAAATTGTCCCTGCACCCATTCCAACAACTATTTTTTTTCCATAAATATTGTTTTTAATAAATTTTGCTAATTGATACTGATCATTAACCATAAATAATTTAACATTAGAATTTTTAATAATTTCTTTTGCAAAATTAATGTAATTAAATCCAAGCTTAATTTTTTCACCTGCAGCATAAATTGGGCACAAAATAACTGTGTCTGCTTTTTTAAAAGATAGGCTAAATTCTTTTTTTAAATCTTTTAATCTTGATATTCTATGAGGTTGAAATATACAAATAACTTCTTCTTTTTTATATGCGGCTCTAACTCCATTTAAAACTTCTTTTATTTCAGTTGGATGATGGGCATAATCATCATAAAAATGAGTTTCTCTGTAGCTAAAAATTTTATTAAATCTCCTTTGAACACCTTTGAATTCTCTTAAACCATTTTTTATAAGTTTTGGAGGAATTCCAATTGTTAATGAAACAGCTGCTGCAGCAGTTGAATTACGTATATTATGAATACCAAGAAGGGGGATCTTAATATTTTTTATATTCAAATTTTTCTTCCCAGGAAGCTTTATTGATAAATCATATTCTGAAAAATTTTTTAATTGTTTTATATTTTTTATATAAAATTGAGATTTTGGGTTTGTTCCATAAGTAAAATAATTTTTTATTTTAAGTCTCTTTAATAAATCATTATTATTTTTATCATCAATACATATGAATGATTTACCAAAAGTGGGAACTTTATTTATAAATTTTATAAATAAATCTTTAAGAACATCCATGGAACTGTAATAATCCATATGTTCTCGGTCTATATTTGTTATTATAGAATAGGTTGGAGGCACATAAATAAAACTTCCATCAGACTCATCCGCTTCTAATATACACCAATCACTTTTTCCAAGTTTTACTGAATTTTTAATTGCATTTAGTACTCCACCATTAATGATTGTTGGATCTAATTTCGTTTTTGCAAAAATTGCTGCTAATAAAGATGTTGTAGTTGTTTTACCATGAGAGCCTGTCACAACAATATTTTTAGTTAAAGAGACTATATTTGCTAACATTTGTCCACGTTTATAAATTGGCAACATCTTTTTTTTTGCTTCAATTAATTCTGGATTATTTTTTTTAATGGCTGAAGAGATAACAACAATCGTTGCTTTTGAAATATTTTTTTTATTATGTTTAATATTAATCCTGATCTTACTTTTTTGTAATCTTTCTATATTTTTATTATTTTGAACATCGCTTCCCTGAATATTAAAACCCATTCTTTTCATAATAAGAGCCAGGCCACTCATGCCAATGCCACCTATACCTATAAAATGTATAATTTCAGTTTGTGCTAATTCAATTTTCATTAATAATAGAGTTAATTTTGAGATTTATATTATTCCAACTATTTTGATAGCTAAAATTTTCCATTTTAATCAGTCTTTCATTATATTCTTTTTTATTTTCAATGATATTTGTTAAAAAACTCACCATTTTATCTTCATTAATAGTATTTTGATTTAAGATCCAATTGCATCCTATTTCATTATAAAAATTTGCATTTTCAAATTGATGATTATCTTTTGAACTAGGCAGTGGTATTGCAACATGCGGTAAATTTAAAAAAACTAATTCTGCTAACGTTGTAGCTCCTGCTCTTGTAATACATAAATTTGATTTTTCCATGAACATTGAGACATCTTCATTGTATTCAAACAGTTCATAATCAATTTTATTTTCTTGGTAGGTCTTTTTTATACTAGTAAAATTATTTATGTTTGATTGTTGGTAAACTTTAAACTTGTATTTTTTTGATAGTTTGACTATTGAATTTTTAATCAATGTATCAAAAATTTTTGCTCCTTGACTGCCACCAATAACCAGAAGTTTAATTTGATCATTTATTATCTTAGTTTTATTAAGTTCATAAAATTTTTTTCTTAATAAAGGGGGTATAATTTCAATTTTATTTTTTAGATTTTTAGGAAAATTTTTTATTTTATCAGAATAACAAAATATTTTTTTACAATATCTTAAAAAAAGCTTATTAGATCTTCCAATGACAATATTTGGTTCAAATAAATACAACTTTATGTTTAATAACCTTGATGCTAAACATAATGGTAAGGACATATAACCACCTGTCGATATTAATACTTCTGTCTTTTTTTTTTTTAGAAAAATGAAAGATTTGATTGTTAAAACTAAGATTTTAAAAATATTTAAAGGGAGTAAAAAAAAATTTGTTTTAAATGGATTTATATTAAATACTGTTAAATCATAATCTTTTTGATTTAAAAATTTTAAGCCTCTATTATCACAAGTCACAGAAACTTCATTAAGATCTTTTAAATGTTGATATAATATAGTTGCTGGTACAACATGGCCACCTGAACCACCTGTACTTATTAAAATTTTTTTTTTCATCTAATTAACTTTTCTCTTGGTTAAATTTAATAGTATGCCAGACAGAATAGACACACCAATAATTGATGAGCCTCCATAGCTTAAGAATGGTAACGTCATGCCCGTAGTTGGAAATAATCTGATATTTACACCAAAATGTATTAAGGCTTGAAAAATTAATAAACTTATAATCCCAGTTAATATTAATTTTATTTTTTCACTTTTTTCTAAATATATTTTTTTAAAGACGGTATAGATAAAAAATAGAAACAGGATTAACAATAATATAATAGCAATCACACCAAATTCTTCCGAAATTACTGATACAATATAATCAGTGTGTGCTTCTGGAACTCTATTTTTTAATGTGCCCTCTCCTATTCCTTTTCCAAAATAACCTCCACTACTTATTGCATCTATTGCTTTATCGGACTGAAAATTATGTGTGCCGCTATTTGGGTTAAAAAAAGATAAAATACGACTTTTTATATACAAAAATTTTGGAATAAAAAAAATCATGTAAATAAATATTGATAGTAGAAAACTTAGAGCACTAATTATTATTGGTAAGCTGATACCTGATACAAAAATTAATGTAGCCCAAGACAAAAATACCAAAAGAGTCTGCCCAATATCAGGTTGGATTACCAATAAAAAGATTATTGGTAGGATTGCTATAAAACTTATGACGTATTTAAAAAAAATATTAAAATTTTTTTCTATACATAAAATAGTGGCTATAAAAATAATGACGAAGGGTTTTACAAGTTCAATTGGCTGAAACCTTGGCAGAAAGAAAAGATTAAGCCACCTTCTAGATCCTTTTACTTCAACTCCAATAATTGGCACTAAAATCAAAAAAAAAATAGAAATGAAAAATAGATATAAAGATATTTTAAATAGATTTTTTTCACTTAATGAAGAAAAAAAAATTAATACACCAATACCTAGTAATATAAATATTAAATGCCTAAAGAAAAAAAAATAATTATTAGTGTCTAGTTTATCAGAGGCTATTAATGAGGTTGATACTAAAGAAAAAAATAATCCTAAACCAAATAAAAAAATAATTAATAAGAACAAAGTTTTATCTATATTTTTCCACCACTCATAATAAAATTTATATATCTCGTTAAAGCTTAGCATGTATATATTTATTAATAATTTTGTTAAAATATTTTCCTCTTTCTTCAAAATTTTTAAAATTATCAAAAGAAGCTGCTGCAGGACTAAAAAGTATTATTTTATGTTTTATTTTATGATCTGATTTTATATCTATAAATATTTTTTTTATTAAATCTTTAAGATCAAAAAAAGACTCATATTTCATTAATCTTTTTATCTTATTTATAAAAAAAATTTTATCTTTTCCAAAAATGTATGCTTTAATATTTTTATTATTTCTTTTATTTAATAATAATTTATCTCCTTTCTTTGCTAACCCCCCTACTATCCAATATACATTAGATAATGAACTTAATAGACTTACAGAAGAGGAAAAAGAAGTTGCTTTTGAGTCATTGATGACTGTCAATCTATTTGAATTATAGATTATTTGTTGTCTAAAATTAAGCCCCTTAAATTTTTCTAATGTTCTAAATAAAATATCTTTTTTAAGCTTTAATATATCTGCAACTACTAAAACAAACTTTAAGTTTTCTTTATTACCTTCTGTTAAAAAATATTGATTTTTGATACTTGAAATAGCATTAATATTCGTCTTTTTACTAATCTTGATTATTTTTACTAAAAACTTTTTTAATTTTAGATAACGTTTTATGTAAAAATTATCATAATTTAAAATAGCCAAATCATCTTTTGATTGACTTTTAATCAGTTTAAACTTTGCATTTATATATCTCTTAATAGTCTTGTGTCTATCTAGATGATCTGGCGATATATTTAAAATCATCGATATATTTGATTTAAACAATTTACTATATGCTAACTGGTATGATGAAGCCTCAATTATGAAAATTGTCTTATTAGTTATGTTTTTCTCTAATAAAATGGGGTTGCCAATATTGCCTACTAATCGAACATCTATCTTTTGAGCTTTTATAACTTCATATAGAATTTTAGCAGTCGTAGATTTACCATTGGTACCAGTTATAGTTATTTTATAATTGTTTTTATAATTACTGTAAAAAATATCTAAATCTGTGTGAATTTTACTATAATTTTTTTTTAAAAAATTACTTAATTTACATTTATTAATATCTATTCCTGGACTAAGTATTATGTAATCAAATTCTATTTTTCTAATTTTTCCATAATTCTTATTTTTTTTGTCATCATATTCAATAACTTTGTTATTTCTTTTTAAAAATTTTGATGCTGATAATCCACTTTTACCTAAACCATAAATTAAAATTTTTTTGTTATTGAAAATATTATGAGACTCTAACATTATCTAAGTTTCAACGTCGCCAAACCTATCATTGCAAGAATTATTGAAATTATCCAAAATCTAATAACAACCGTTGACTCTGGCCAACCTTTTTTTTCAAAATGATGATGAATGGGTGCCATTCTAAAAATTCTTTTTCCTGTTAATTTAAATGATACAACCTGAACAATAACTGATACTGCTTCTAGCACAAACAGACCACCTGTAATGGCTAGAACAAACTCGTGCTTAGTAATTATTCCAATCGCTCCCAACGAGCCTCCTAGTGCTAAGGATCCTGTGTCGCCCATGAATATTTTTGCAGGTGGTGCATTAAACCATAAAAACCCCAGACAAGCTCCAATAATTGATCCACAAAAAACTGCTACTTCACCCATGCCTTCCAAATAAGGAATGTTTAAGTATTCAGAGAATACAATATTGCCAGTTACATAACTTATAAATGCAAAACATCCTGCAACCAGTATAACGGGTACTGTAGCTAAACCATCAAGACCATCTGTTAAATTGACTGCATTTGATGAGCCAACAATTATAAATATAGAAAATGGTATAAAGAACCAACCGAGGTTAATAATCAGGTTTTTAAAAAATGGAAAATATAAATTTGTTAATTCAGTATTTTGAGAAAAATGTGCCAATCCCAAAATTCCAACTAAAGCTATTACTATTTGTGAAATAATTTTGAACCTAAAAGATATGCCAGATGAATTCTTAAATTTAATCTTTTTATAATCGTCATAAGCCCCCAATAAACCATAACTACTTACTATGAAAAGCAAAAACCATATATGATAATTGGTTAAGTCTCCCCAAAGTAATATCCCTGAAAACAAACCTAATAATATTAAAACACCTCCCATTGTGGGAGTACCAATTTTTTTTATAATATGGTCACTTGGACCATCATTCCTAATTGGGTTTAAAATTTGTCTTGCTGAAAAAAACTTTATAAATGGAGTGCCTATTAACAACACAACAAACATTG
>JADHPA010000010.1 GCA_016778675.1 Candidatus Pelagibacter sp.
ACAACTGTGACACTAATTGCGATTGATAATCATTCGCAATTGTAGTAAGAATTGTTTAATTATCAAAAAAATTACAAAGAAAAATAAAACAATGAAGAAAATTATAGTTATTGGATTTTTAATGACCTCACTTTTAAGCGCATGTTTTGCTAATGAGGTAAATGTATTTAGTTCAAGACACTATGAGTCTGACATTAAATTATATAAAAAATTTACAGATCAAACTGGGATTAAAGTAAATGTTATCTCAGGAAAAGATGAGGCCTTACAAAAAAGAATATTAGAAGAAGAAAAATACTCTAAAGCTGATCTTTATATTACATCGGATGCTGGAAATATTGTCACTTTTGATAATAAAGGTATGTTTCAAAATTCGATGTCACCAATAATTGAAAAATTAGTACCTTCAAATTTTAGAGGCAATAACTGGGTAAGTATAACTAAAAGGGCAAGAATATTATTTTATTCACCAGATAGGGTAACAAGAGATGATCTTATTAATTTAAGTTATGAAGATTTAGCAAATTCAAAATGGCAGGGTAGAATAGTTATAAGACAATCTAACAATATATATAATCAATCACTAGTTGCTTCCTTAATTTTTAATAATGGTGAAGAAGAAACAAGTAAATGGGCAAAAGGTGTTGTTAATAATATGTCTAGAGCACCCAAAGGAAACGATAGGGCTCAGATATTAGCAGTTGCAGCCGGGGAAGCTGATATAGCTATAGCTAATACATATTATTATGCGTTGATGCTTTCTGGTAATAAAGGCGCAGAACAAAAATTAGCAGCAAAAAAAGTTTTACCATTTTTTCCAAATCAAAATAATAGAGGAACACATATGAATATAAGTGGTGGAGGAATATTAAAATATGCCCCTAATAAAGATAACGCCATTAAGTTAATAGAATTTTTATTAACAAAGGAAGCTCAGCAACATTTAATTAACAACACATTTGAATATTCTATTATTGATGGTGTGGAACCTCATGAATTAATAAAAAATATGGGCTTAGATTTTAAGCAAGATTTAGAAACAAATATAGCAAGTTACGGTAAAAATCAAAGTGATGCATTAGAGATTATGTTGAATGCAAAATGGAAATAATTGCTAATTCTTACTTAAATAAAAATCAAATTAGAGATTAATAAAACTTATGGGCAATAAAATTAATTTTTGGTTTATCAGTTCATTATTAATATCAGCACTAGTTGCTATTCCAATTATTACAGTACTTGGAAGTTTTTTTGAGCCAATTAGTGATTATTATAATATTTTAAAAAAAACTTTTTTAATTGATTATTTAACTAATTCTTTTTTTTTATTAATAGGAGTGTTGTTTATAACTTTTGTTATAGGAGTTGGTTGTGCTTATTTAGTATCCTTTTATATTTTTCCTGCCGTTAACTTTTTCAAATGGGCTTTAATCCTATCTTTTGCGGTACCGGCTTATATTTATGCTTATTCACTAACAGCTTTTTTTGAAAACTATGGAACAGTTTTTGCAATATTAAACAATCTATTTGGAGAGGGTAATTACAACGCTTATATTCCTAAATTTGATGGACTTTTAGGTGCAATTATTGCTATTTCATTCTCTTTATTTGGATATGTTTATGTTTTAACCAGAGCATCATTTCATTATCAATCTCAAAATTTAGTAGAGCTTGGTAAAAATTTAGGCTTTTCTAAAAAGAGATCTTTTTTTAATATTATACTACCCTCTGCCAGACCAGCAATTGTTGCTGGATTATCATTAGTTGCAATGGAAACTTTATCAGATTTTGGTTCAGTTTCTTATTTTGGTGTCTCAACTTTAACGACAGGAATTTATAGTGCATGGATATCATTTGATGATTTAACTTTAGCAAATAGACTTTCGTCTTATTTGTTAATTTTTATTATTGGTTTATTTATTTTAGAAAATTTTTCGAGAAAAAAAGCACAATTTCACACATCATCGAAAGGTGGCCATAGAACAAAAACATTAATAAAGCTTAATGGTTATAAATCCTTCTTGGCATTTATTTTTTGTTTTACTATTTTTTTAATCAGTTTTTTATTTCCAGTCACTCAAATGCTTTATTGGACAATTATTTTTCCACAACATCTTGAAAATCTAGATGTCTTTAAACTATTTTTAAACACTATTAATTTAGTAATTATATCTAGTTTTTTTTTAATTATACTAGCTTTTATCTCTAACTATGGAAATAGAGTTTCTAAAAGTAAATTACTCCAAATATTAAATACTATATCTATATCTGGATATGCAATTCCAGGAATTATACTGGCAGTAGCCTTCATCACTTTTATTTCATGGATGGATAGCAACATTATTAATTATTTTGAAATGGGTTCAATTAAATCTTTTTTTATTGGATCTACTTTAGGATTAGTTTTAGTTTATTTTATTAGATTTTATTCTTTAGCAAATAATGGAATTAAATCTGGTTACGCTAAAATAAATTATTCTATTGATGAGGGAGCTTATTTATTAGGATATTCGAAATTTAAAACATTTAAAAATATTCATGTACCTTATTTAAAGAACTCAATTTTTTTGGTTTCAATTTTACTTACTATTGAAATTATTAAAGAACTACCAATTACACTTATTTTAAGACCATTTAACTTTGAAACTTTTGCAACTAAAGCTTATCTTTTTGCTTCCCAAGATCTATTGGAGGCTGCAGCTGCGCCTTCTTTAATACTGATAATTATTGCAAGTTTTTTTATTTTAATTACATCTAGGTATATTCTTAAAGAATAAAAATATGAAAAAAAATTTTTTAGAAATTAATAATGTAACTTTTTCTGCAAGTTCTCAAAATAAAATTAATAATGTTTCGTTAACAATTGAAAATCAAGGAGACATTGTTTGTTTGCTAGGTCCATCAGGTATTGGAAAAACAACAATACTTAGAACTATTGCAGGTCTTGAAAAAAATAATTCTGGCACAATTACTCTTAAGGATAGAATTCTTTCCTCGAAGGAAATCCAAGTTGAACCAGAAGATAGAAATATAGCAATGGCATTTCAGGATAATTCACTTTTTCCTCATTATAATGTTTTTGATAATATAAAATTTGGTGCAGAGAGAAATAAAAACAAGAAAAAAGGTTTAGAAATCAACGAGATTATTAAGCTACTTCATATTGAAAATATAAAGGATAAGTATCCTCATCAAATTAGTTCTGGCGAAGCACAAAGAGCTTCACTTGCTCGATCGTTATTGTCAAATCCCGACCTATTACTTCTAGATGAACCACTTTCAAATATTGATCAAAACTTTAAAGAAGAAATTCAAGTTATGTTAAAACAAATTCTCACAGAACAAAAAATTACTACAATCATTGTAACACACGACTCTTACGAGGCTTTTTATTTGGGAAATAAGTGTGGAATTATATTAGATGGTCATTTAAAGCAATATGATGATCCTTATAATATTTACCACTTTCCCAATTCAATTGAAGTTGTTAATTTTTTAAATAGAGGAACTTTGATTGAAGCAAAAGTTACAGGAGAAAATAGTTTAGAAAGTAATGATTTAGGAAAAATTACTGGTGATTTTATAAAACATTATCCAAAAGGTTCTAATGTCAAACTTTTATTACAACCAGAGGATCTTGAGCACGATGACGCAAGTGATTTAAAATTAAAAGTTGTTGATAGAAAATTTAGAGGAACAAACTTTATTTACACACTTAAAACTAGCAGTGATAAGTTAATTTCTGTATTTGTTCATTCCCACCATATTCACCAACACGAAATTGAAGAAAAATTTGGTATAAAGAGACCTATTCATATTGATCATATAGTCTGTTTCTAATACAAAATCCTAAATTAAAATGAATAATAGATTTAAAACATTATCTAAAGGGATTATCGATGTAAGTCCTTTAATGATACCCGTGGTTCCATTTGGAATTATATACGGTGTTATTGGTATGGAGTTGGGTTTGAGTGCGTATATGACATTCGGTATGTCTATTATAATTTTTGGTGGAGCTTCTCAAATTGTTTTATTACAATTATTTTCTGGCGGCGCATCATCATTCGTTACAATCACATCAGTTACTGCAGTAAACTCTAGACATTTACTATATGGTGCGGTTTTTTCTGAATACCTTTTTCACTTAAAACTTAGATGGAAAATTATACTATCCTATGTATTAATTGATCAAGCATTTGCTGTCTCAAACATTTATTTTAAAAAAAATAAAGAAAATAAATTTAAACACTACCATTTATTAGGAGCTGGTTTTACCTGTTGGACTATTTGGCAGATATCAACAATTTTAGGTATAGTTCTTGGATCAGTAGTACCTGAAGAGTTAGGTTTAAGTTTTACTATTTCTTTAACATTTTTGGCTTTGTTAATTAATGATTTTAGAAAGTATAAAAATATAATTGTAATGTTAGTGTCAGGAATTGTTGCAACTATTGGGTACAATACAATACCATTTCAAGCTTATATTATTGTAGCAACACTATCAGCCTTATCGGTTGCCACCATAATAACATTAATTGAACAGAAGAAAAAATAATGCATTGGACAACAATTATTTATTGTGGAATTTTGACTTACTTAACAAGATTTTCTATGATTTTTTTCTTAAAGAAAGACATCTTAAATGAAAAGACAAAAAAAGTTTTAACTTACGTTCCATCAGCCATTTTTCCAGCAATAATATTTCCCCCTATATTTCTTGATGCCACAGGATCTATAGATATTGATAGTAATCCTAAGATACTGGCAGCTATAATTGCGATAATTATTGGATATTTTAGTAAAAGTATTATTGCAACCATTCTAGTTGGGCTTGCCTTTTATTGGTTCTTGATTTTTGTATATTACCAATAAAAAAGCATATAACTAGCGCTTAATGTTCTCAAAAATCAAAATGAATAATGAATTATTAGGCATATTTTATATGCTTTTATGCCAATTTTCTTTCGCAACTAATGATGCTTTTGTTAAGAATATTTATGAACACTACGATGAAATATTTGTTTTAAATCAAATTATTTTCATTAGGGGAATTTTTACATTGCTTTTTATTCTGTTATTTCTTTATTTAAAGAAGCAACTGAATTTAGGTCTAATTTTTAGCTCTAAAGAATTAACGATAAGAGGTTTACTAGAGGCCTTTGCAGCATTATTTTTTTTTATTGGAGTTGCTTTATTACCATTTGCTAAAGTTTATATTCTATTAAGTATGGCACCAATTTTACTTACAGCATTTGGTGCTATTTTTTTAAATGAAAGAGTTAGATGGAAGAGATGGAGTGCAGTCATCTTAGGCTTTATTGGCGTTGTTATTGTTATAAATCCTGGGAAATTAGAATTTGGATACTATTTTATTTTTCCAATACTAGCTGCAGTAATGCTTTCTATACGTGACATGTACACTAAACAATTTAAGAAAGATTATCATAGTCTACAAACTGCTTTCATGACTTGTTTTGTTGTTACAATTTTTTTTGGTCTTTTAAGTATTTATAAATTTTATGATTTTACTTTAAAAGATGTTTTTATATTATTTATTTCTGCTTTTTTTTTAGCAATGGGATATATTTTTTCAATAGCTACAATTAAAGTTGCACTTGTATCTGTTACATCAACTTTTAGATACTCAGTGATTATATGGGGCATAATTTATGGATATTTTTTATTTGATGAAATTCCATCTTCAAATAGCTATATTGGAGCATTCATAATAATAGTAAGTGGTTTAATTATAATCACTAGACAAAAACAAATTGGAGCTATTAAATAAAACAAATCTTGTTAATCAATTTTGCAAGATATATATTACAAATATGAAAAAAGTATTAATAATAATTTTTACCTTAATATCATTAAAAAGTTTTGCAGTTGATAACAGCACAACATTTAACAAAGATATTTTTCAAAAAGCACAATTGGAGGGAAAGATTGTAGTTGTTAATTCTTGGAATGAATTTTGTACTACTTGTAAAGCTCAAATAAAAATATTAGATGAAGCTGAAAAAGAATTTAAGAACATTATTTTTTTAAGTTTTGAGCAAGAAAAAGATAAAGCTATAGCTAAACAGCTTGGTATTGATTATTGGACTACAATTGTGATCTATCAAAACAACAAAGAAATCTACCGTAGCATCGGACAGACAAGCAAGGAAAAGATCTACCTTGCTATAAAATCTGCAAGTAACTCATTATAGCTTACAAAAAATACTCAATTTTTAATCATTTTATTATCTTGTAAATTCCTATTTTAGGAATAGATATTCGAACAATAGCCTGTGTTTAAGGTTAATTTACATTAAAAAATATGAAGAAAAAAACAACTAAGAATAACTATATCATTAGAACAAAGAAAAGAATTCTAAGAGATACTGCTGACTGTCAAAAAAAATATATTACAAATTTTAAAGATATTAGAAAGTACTTTAAAATTTTCAATAAATCATTGTTCAAAAATGAATTAAACCCCTTTAATGATGTAAAGATTAAAAGAATAGTAAGAGGCTCAGGTCAATGTGTTGAATATATTTCATACAGAAAAGGGACAAATTTTTTTGTACTTGAGATGATGCCAAAATATAAAAATAAAATGGAATTTTTAAATACTTTATCTCATGAAATGGTTCATTTGTGGCAACAAACGATAAAAAAAGATACTGGTAATCATAATAAATTATTTTTTAGTTTTCGAAATAAATTTAAAAGATTAAATTTGAAGTTGAGTTATTAATAATAATTTTATAATTCCAAACCCTCTTTTTTCCAATTTTTAAGCCCACCTATTAAATGAAAGCAATTAGAAAATTGATAAGATTTAGATAGTTGAACAGCTAGTGTAGATCTGTGGCCATGAGCACAATAAAATAAAATTCTTTTATTCTTGAGTATATCTTTATTTTTATGAAGATATTCATTTATTTCTGGAAAGCGAACTACTAAACTATTTTTAATCATACCTTCTTTATCAATTTCATTTTGCTCTCTAAGATCAATTAGAACGGACTGTTCATCTTTTTTTATTTCATTAAATTTTTTAGGTTCAATACCATTGTTTACTTTTTGTTTATTAAAATTTATTCCTAATTCTAAATTACTGGGAACTGCCACATCCATCATACTAGGATTAGGTAAATTTAAATTATTCATAATTTCAATATATTGATCAGCAGAACTTACTTGCAGTCTTGGATTGAACTTCTTTTCTTCAATTATAGTGCTGACCATTTCTCCTTTATAATCATGAGCTGGATAAACCAATGTTTCATCTGGAAGTTTTAAAAGCTTATTGAAAATTGAATTGTAAGAATCTCTTGGATTACCATTTTGAAAATCAGTTCTACCTGTGCCCCTAATTAATAAAGTATCACCAGTAAAGACTCTGTCATCCATTAAGAAGCTAAAACTTTCAATTGTATGGCCAGGCGTGTAAATAGCTTGTAATTCCAAACCATCTATTTGAATTTTTTCTTCATCAGCTACCTGCATTGCAACAACATCAGCAGGAGTTTTGTCGCCCATTACGGTAACACAATTTGTTTTATCTCTTAGTTCTGCAATGCCTGAGATATGGTCAGCATGGATGTGGGTATCGATAACTTTTACTAACTTTAAATCTAGTTCATTAAGCAGTTTAATGTATTGTTCAACATTTTCTAGTACGGGATCAATAATAAGTGCCTCTCTTCCTTTTGCAGAAGCTATCAGATACGTAAATGTGCTTGAAGCTTTATCAAATAGTTGTCTAAATAACATTTATTTATAATAGCATTTTATTGAAGCTAGTTGAATTTATTTCCCAGTACGAAATCTTAAATAAATTTTGTCTAGATAATAAAACAAAGATAAGGCCCTTAACACCATGAATAAACTTAAAGATATCCAGATACCTGTATTGCCCATTAACTTTGTTAAATATAAAGACATTAATAAATAAGAAAATACAGAGAAAATCATAGCATTTCGCAGTTCTTTTGTTTGTGATGCACCAATAAATATTCCATCAAACTGATAACAAAATGATGAAATTAAAGGCATAAGTATAAGCCAAACAGCATAAGACGAACTTAGATTTCTAATATTTTCAATATCAGACATTAATGTAATGACGTAATTGTTAATAAAAAAATAAATTATTGAAATAATTAGTCCAGTAAGTGTACTTAAAATAAAAGAGTTTTTAACAATCTT
This sequence comes from Candidatus Pelagibacter sp., assembly GCA_016778675.1. Taxonomy (GTDB): domain Bacteria; phylum Pseudomonadota; class Alphaproteobacteria; order Pelagibacterales; family Pelagibacteraceae; genus Pelagibacter. Next base: position 8,206 of record JADHPA010000010.1, read on the forward strand.
TTTAAACAAGCTTATATCTTTTTTACCCAAAGAATATCCAACCATACCCTCAGTTGAAAACGCATAAGCATCAAGAATGAAAGCAGACAAAAAGACTAGATTAATCAAGATGGCATTTGCAGCAATATAGTCTTCACCAATTTGACTGCCAAGATAAGTGAACCAAAAAAATGAAAAGGTTAACAATATAGTTCTAATAAATATGTTTAGATTAATTTTAAAAATATTTTTAAGTTTATTAAGATCTATTAATCTATTAATGTTAACATTAATTTTAGACATTTTATTTAGATACCAAAATGTATAACCTAGAAAAGTTGTAGATATTAAAAGTGCTGAAAATAAAGTCCCATAAGCAACCCCTTTGATATTTAAATCAAATGCTGAAACTAAAATAATACTTAAAATTATATTTAGAATTGAAAAAAGACCAACGGCTAAACTCGAGGTTTTTGTCTTCTGTAATCCAACAAATAAACCAGTTATAATATAAAGTGTTAATTCACCAGGTGCTGAATAAATTCTTATTTGAAAGTAATCCTGATAAAATTGCTTAGTAGTGTCTGATAAATTAAAAATACCTACACTTAGATTAAATATATGACTTTGTAATAAAATTAAGATCAATGAAATAAGTAAAACAAAAACTAAATTTCGAACAACAATATTAAATATTTCTGAGTAATCTTCTTTTCCATAAGCTTGTGAAACTAAACCAACAGTTCCCATTCTTAAAAAACCGAAGCTCCAAAATATCATCGAAAATAAATTAGCAGCTACTGAAGTTGCTGATAAATATGACAAGTTACCAAGATTACCCATTAAACCAGTATCAATAATACCAACAAGTGGAATAGCTAAGTTTGCAAAAAAAATTGGAATAGATAACTTTAAAATGTGTTTAATTGAGGGGTTTTGCATTTAAGCAATAAATTTTAGTATAGATTTGGCAGGGTTGGTTTTTTTAATCCAATCTTGAGGAATACCTTTTAAGCCTTTGTGAGCTGCAAAGTAAGCACCAACAAAATTAGCACGAGAACAATTACATCCACCGGCTTTAATTGTTTTAATAACCGCTGTTTTAAAATTTTTAGAAGTAATAATTGCATGTATTGAACCATTAAAAGTGCCTGGATAACTACATGCTTTACCAAATTTCTTTACAACAAAATTGTGAGGTTTTGACTTAATTCTTTTAACTTTTTTGATGTTTTCAATAACATTTTTAAAATATTTATTTTTTATATTTTTTCTTAAAAAACTATTAACTGGATCCCTGTCTCCTTTATCAGCTAAATCAATAATCTTAAGTTTTGCTAAAGCAAATCGCTCACTGATTTTGCCATTAGCAACTGTTCTTATAATTTGTTTTGTTTTTTGGTCAGAATTGTTTGAAAAATAAAAGGGTAGACTTGCACAATAACCATCTGACTCGTTAACTTTAGTCCCACCCGTGATTGTTTTTTTTAGTTTAATATTTTTGATAGTTTCTAAAATATTTTGATGGATCCATGGACCTTTCATGGCTGTTTTCCATTTAATCTTTTTATATTTTTTTCTTAAGGATAAATTTTTCCAATATCTTGAGCCTAGCCCAAAATTTTTGACAATGTTCTTCTTAAAAAGTTTAATAACCTCTTTGTAATTAGTAGTTTTTGTTAATGTTCTAAACATTACTTGACCTACATCGTTGTAACCAGAAACTTCTCCAGTTTTAATAGAATAGAATGGAGATCTATTTTGCTTAAAGAAGGCAATATTTTTTTTTCCTTTAATATAAGATTTCAGTTTTTTTTCATCATAGACCCAATGCAAAGGTCGTGATGCTGCATCTGCGACAGTTGCGCCAAGAAATATATGTAACTTTTTAATCATCCGTAACTAATACTTTATTTAAATAAAAGTTAAAATGTTTTAAATTGAATGATGTTAAGGATTAAAAATTGGGACAACAAAACTTGGATTTCTTCTACAAAATATATACAATCCTTTATTAATTTTTTATTAAAACAAAAGAAACTAACTAAACACTCAAAAATTCTAGATATTGGTTGTGGCCGGGGTAAGATAACGGGCTCATTGTCCTCTAAACTCAAATTAATCAACAAGCCCATTGGACTTGATATTGAAAATCACAAAGATTTTGACAAAAGAATTACTTTTAAAAAAACAAATGCAATTAAATACCTTAAAAATAATAAAAAGAAATTTGATTTAATATTAATTAAACAAACTATTCATTTTTTTAATTTTAAAGAAATTAAAAAAGTTTTAACTTACTCATACTCTAGTTTAAAAGTTGCAGGGATTATTGTGATTTTAACCTTAGATACAAAAAATAATGAAATACCTTCTTTTTTTTTAATGAAACAAAAACTTAAGCAATCGTTTAAAAGAGATAATCTTATTTGGAAAAAACTACTTCAACTTGATATTAAAAAAAAGCTCACCAAATTTAATTTTAAGGTTAATATTAAAAAAAGCATTTACTTAAAGATGATAAAACAACGTTATATATCAACTTTATTAAAGTTTAGCTCATTTCAAATTTCCAATGGCATTAAGGAGGTTGATCTTAAATATAAAAAAAATATTTCATTTAATGATAAACTCAAATGTATAATATTTTCAAAAGTTTAAAGAATTCTCTTTAAAATATTTTCTCTTAAAAAAAATTTATGAAACAATACTGCTAAAATATGGAGACTTATTAATCCAATTAGAATGTAGTTTGCCAATATATGAATTGAATAAAACTGCTCAGAAAGTTCATAATTATAAGTTAAATTTATTTCTTTAAAAAAAATAACTAAGCCTTCACCATTAAATAGTTTTTTTAAGATACCTGATATGGTTATTGTTAATAAAGCTAAATATAAAAAAAAGTGGTTTAAGTTTGCTAAAATTTTTTGACCAGGAAAAGCATTATCATTGAAATCTGGTGAAGGTGACAATAGTTTGAAGGTCAGTCTTATTAGAGTTGCATAAAAAATGATTAATCCAAATAATATATGATAATTTTCTATATCAACTCTAGTTTGATCAAAATCTAAATCTACCAAATAAAAGCCTAGTGGTATCTGAACTATTAATCCTGCGGCAGTTAGCCAATGGAATAATTTGCTAAGTAATCCATATTTTGATTTATTATTTATTAAAGACATGATTAAATTAAACATATTATGACAATAATTAAAAATACTTTATTTTTTATCTTTATTTTATTTTATAGTTTTAGTGCTCTTTCTGAACAAACAGTTGAAGAGATTATTAAAGAAAGAAAATCTATTTTTAGTAAAAATTACAAAACTGCCAAAAGAGTCCAAGGTCTTGCTTCTAATGGAAATTTAGATGAAGCAAAAATATTAATGATTGAAATGAGTGATAATTATACAAGATTATTAGATCTTTTTCCTGAAAACTCAAAAACAGGATTTAAAACAGAAGCTTTGCCAGCTATTTGGGAAAATAAAGATGAATTTAATTTATTAATGACAAAGGCTTCAAGCAATATGATTGAGTTAACGTCTGCTATTGATGGAGCAGAAGATGTGAAAGCAACCCTTGGAAAATATATGTGGGGCAGTTGTAAAGCATGTCATTCCAAATTTAGAGCTGAACATTAACATTTAGTTGTTTGTATTTAAAAATTTTAATATTGTTTAAATATAAATGTCTGCTTTATTACCAAAATCATCAAAAGTAGTTGTTATTGGAGGAGGGATTGCAGGTTGTTCGGTCGCTTACCATCTCGCAAAATACGGTTGGAAAGACACTATATTATTAGAAAGAGATCAGTTAACCTCAGGTACTACTTGGCATGCAGCAGGACTTGTGGGTCAATTAGGGGCATCAGCTACCATTACACGGCTTAGAAAATATTCCTTAAATCTTTATAAAGAATTAGAAAAAAAAACTGGATTATCCACTGGATTAAAGCAAAATGGAGCAATCACAATTGCAAGTACACCTGAAAGATTACAAGAATTATTAAGACAAGCAACAGCTGCACAATTATTTGATGTCAATGCTGACAGCGTTAATAAACAAAGAATAAAAGAACTCTATCCTGTTATAAATGATGAGGATATTTTAGGTGGAGTGTATATGCCAGAAGATGGTCAGGCAGACCCTATAGGGGTTACTAATGTATTAGCTAAAGCTGCAAAGATGGAAGGAGCTCAGATATTTGAGAAAACAGCTGTTGAAAAAATATTAATTAAAGACAAAAAAATTGTTGGTGTTCAAACTAAATTTGGCAAAATTGATTGTGAATACGTTGTAATTGCAACTGGAATGTGGTCAAGACAAATTGGAGAGGATATTGAGGTCAGTATTCCATTATATCCAAATGAGCACTTTTATGTAATCACAGAACCATTAAATAAATTGCCAAAAAACTTACCAGTTTTAAGAGACTATAATTCTTGTCTTTATTTAAAAGAAGATGCAGGGAAAATGTTAGTTGGAATATTTGAACCTAATGCAAAACCTGCGTTTAAAGACAAAGGGGTGGTGCCACAGGACTTTTCTTTTGGTGAGTTTCCAGATGATTTTGATCACTTTGAACCTTATTTAGAAAAATCATTTCAAAGATTACCCATTTTAGAAACTGCTGGTATTAGGAAATTTTTTTCAGGACCTGAGTCATTTACACCTGATACACAATACCTTTTAGGAGAAACACCAGAAGTGAATAATCTTTTTACTTGTTGTGGATTTAATAGCATTGGGATTGCAAGTTCAGGGGGTGCGGGTAGAGTTACAGCTGAATGGATGATTAATGGATATATGAATGAAGACTTATTTTCACTTGATATTAAAAGATTTCAAAAATTTCATTCATCTAAAAAATTTATTATGGAAAGAGTAACAGAAACGCTTGGTGATTTATATGGAATGCACTGGCCCTATAAACAACATAACACATCAAGAAATCAAAGACTTCTACCTTATCATGAAGAGTTGAAAAAAGAGGGAGCATGTTTTGGTGTATCAGGTGAATACGAAAGACCGATGTGGTATGCAAAAAGTAATGAAAAAGCAGAATACAAATATAGTTTTGATTATCAAAATTGGTACCCTTCAGTTGAATTTGAAACAAAAAATACAATCACCAATGTTGGTCTCTTTGAACTCTCTCCTTTTTCTAAATATGAAATAAAAGGAGAAAACGCACACAGTGAATTACAAAGAATATGTACAGCTAATATTAAAAATGAAATAGGCAGATCAACTTACACACAAATGTTAAATGAGGCTGGAGGAATTGAAACAGACTTAACAGTTATTTGTATTGATAAAAATCATTTTAGAATAATAAGCTCAGCTGCAACAAGAACTCATGATAAAGCACATATTTTAAAACATTTACCACCTAATTTAGAATTTATAGATATTACGGATGATCTAGTTTGTTTAGGAATTTTTGGACCCAAAAGTAGAAATTTAATTTCAAAAATCTCAAATGATGATTTTAATAAAGAAAATTTTAAATTTGGTTATGGTAAATTTGTAACACTTAACTCAAAAAAAGTTTGGGCCCAAAGATTATCTTATGTGGGTGAGTTAGGATTTGAACTTTATATTGAAAATAAAGATGCTAAAGAAGTTTATCAATTAATTATTGAAGAGGGAAAAAATCATAATTTATCTCACTGTGGTTCTCATGCAATGGATACTATGAGAATGGAAAGTGGCTTTTTACATTGGGGTCATGATATTTCACCTGAAGAAAACCAATACGAGGCAGGATTAAATTTTGCAATAAGCTATAAAAAAGAAATCAACTTTATTGGCAAAGAAAGCTTATTAAAAATAAAAGATCAAAAAACGAATAGAAGATTTATTATGCTATCACTAAAGGATAGTAAGCCGGGTTATCCTTTATTACTTCATGAAGAGCCAATTTATCTAGAAGATAAGATTATTGGTAGAACAACATCCGGCAATTATTCCTTTAATTATAAAAAAAACTTGTCTTTTGGATATGTAAGCTCAATACATTCAAATGAAGAACTTTCAAAAATGAACCTATATATTGAAGTCGCTAAACAGAAATTCCCAGCACTAGTAGAGATCGCTCCCCTAAAAGACAAACATGCTAGATTGTTATAATTTTAGTTGCCGAGTTTAAAAATTGGTGGTTAAATAATCTCATGCAAAAGATCTATTTTCACGACAATAAACATATCAGTGAAAAAAATGATCAAAAAAAAGCTATTTCAGTTAAACAAATTAACCAAAAGAGAAGACTTGATATCAATAAATTATTGAACAGAGTAAGAATTGAGAAGAAAAATGAAAATAAAAGAAAAATTATTTTTTATAGTTCAGTAATTTTATCTTTAGGTCTTTTTTCAACTCTTTTAACAATCATAAAATAAATATACAGATCAAAAGTTGATTGATCTAAATTAAAAACCTATTATAAATCACCAATAATTAAGTGGCGGGGTAGCTCAGTTGGTTAGAGCGCAGGACTCATAAGCCTGAGGTCAGTGGTTCGATCCCACTTCCCGCTACCATTTCATAATTTTATTTAATTTTCTAACATTCATTGAAACGTTTTTTGGAAATAATTTTTTACCAGATTTTTTTTTGACACTTTTATTAGTTTTTTTAGCAAATGAATAAATCGATTGAATTTTGCCACCAATATTTATTATTCCTATTTTATCTAAAATTTTAGGTATTATTTTTACAACCTCTTCATGGAAAATAAAATTGGCTTTAATATCATGAAAAGCATATTTATGTAAAAAGGGTTTTTCACACATTGTAATTCTTAATATCAAAGAATTTTTGTACATTGTAACCGCACATTCACCACCAAGTTTTGACCATGCGTAATTGTTAACAGGTAAAACAGGATCGACTTCTTTATAATTTCCAATTTTTCCCTCATAAACATAGCCAGTTGAAAAATAAATAAGTTTAATTTTTAGTTCAGAGCAGACTTTTACTATATTGGCTGTACCTATTATGTTTAAATCAATACTTTTAGATATTTGCCTGTCATGAATATTCATTGGTCTTGATAAAGCCGCCGCATGAATTAAATATTTTGGCTTATTTTTTTTTAAATATTTATTTATAGAATTAATATTTAAGATATTTAATTCTTTTTTACTTGGATAAAGTATATCTAATTTTTTATTATCTCTCTTTAAGACTTGGGCAAATCTTCCCTCACCACCCGTGATAACTATTTTTTTTTTCATTAAATTAAATTTTTAAGATATTTTGAATAATTACAGTTACCATAAAATTTAATTGATTTACTAATTTCTTTTTTTCGTATCCATTTATTATTTAATGCAATTTCTTCAATGCAAGCAATTTTAAATCCTTGTCTATTTTCAATTGCCTGTACAAAAGCAATTGTTTTATAATAATCATCAATTGAACCTGTATCTAACCAGGCACCACCTCTTCCAATAAAATCAGCTGATAATTTGTTATTCTTTTTATATCTTAATAAAAGGTCAATAATTTCAACTTCACCTCTTTTAGAGGGTTTTAGTTCTTTTGAATATTGTACAACTTTATTATCAAAAAAATATAGCCCTGTTATAGCGTTATTAGATATAAATTTTTTTGGCTTTTCTTTTAATTGTATAATATTGTTGTTTTTATCTACTTTTGCAACACCAAATAACTCGGGCGTTTGAACACTATGTAATAAAACTTTAGCACCGTTTTTAATTTTTGCACATTCTAGTAATTTTGCAGTTAGGTTCTGGCCATAAAAAAAATTATCCCCTAAAATCATTGCAACGTTATCTTTACCAATAAATTTTTTACCTAAAACAAAAGCATCAGGTAATCCCCTGGGTTTGTCTTGTTCTACATAAGTAATTTTAATTCCTAGATTGTTGCCATTAGGAATTAGTTTTTTATATTGATTCAACTGTCCTTTATTTACAATAATTAAAATGTCTTTAATTTTTGCCAACATTAGTATTGAGAGTGGATAAAAGATAAGAGGCTTGTCGTAAATTGGTAAAAGTTGTTTATTAACAGCTTTCGTAAGAGGACTCATTCTTGTTCCCATTCCTCCAGCTAAAATTATCCCTTTTTTAATCATTTTGTACCCAGTCTTTTAACAATATCCTTTTTAGATATAGATTTGTAGTAATTATTATTATGAAGGTACCACAAAAAAGTTTTCTTCAAACCTTTGTTAAAATTAACTTTTGTCTTCCATCTCAAAGTTTTTAATATTTTTTTACTATCAAGTGCATATCTTATGTCGTGACCAGGTCTATCCTTAACAAATTTAATCTTAACATTTGAACCAATTACATGGTTTTGTTTACCAATTTTTATTAAAGCTTTACAAATCTCAAGATTATTCAAATTTTTATTTGAACCTATATTATAAAATTCACCCATTTTACCTTTTTGAAAAACTTTTATTAATGCCTCACAATGATCTTCCACATATATCCACTCTCTTGAATTTTTTCCATTTCCATAAATGGGTAAACTTTTATTATTTAAAATATTATAAATTAATTTTGGTATAAGTTTTTCAGGGTGTTGCTTAGGTCCATAGTTATTTGAACAATTTGTGACTATAGCAGGAATACCATAGGTTCTAACATATGAACTTACAAGATGATCTGAGGCTGCTTTGCTAGCGGCATAGGGCGAACTAGGTCTATAAGGAAAGTTTTCATGAGATCGCCCCTTTAATATATCTCCATAAACTTCGTCAGTAGAAATATGAATTAACTTACTTTTTTTAAATAATTTCGAATATTTTCTGAATATTTCAAGTAGATTAAAAACACCAATAATATTGCTGTCAATAAAACTTTTAGGACCATCTATTGATCTATCAACATGAGTTTCTGCTGCTAAATTAAAAATACCAATGGGTTTATGTTTAAAAATAATTTTATTAAGTTTATTTTTGTTATTAAGATCACATTTTATAAATTTGTAATTCTTATTTTTTTGATACTCTTTTGTATTATAAAAATTTGATGAGTAGCTAACCTTATCTATATTTATAACTTTATATTTTTTATTAATTAGCAATTGAATAAGATTACTTCCGATGAAACCTAGGCCACCAGTTACAATAATTTTTTTCATGATTTAATTTCTACATTAATATTAAAAAAAGTATATATTTTACTAATTAAAATTATGAGCAATTTAAAAAATCTCACTATAGTAATAGTCACATATAAGACTAATGAAGATATATTAAATAATTGTCTGAATTCAATAGATAGAGAAGTACAAATTAAAGTTATTGAAAACTCCTCTGAAAAAGAAAGTCATATTTCTCTCATTAATAAAAGAGATAATTTGTCAATCTATTATACAGGAAAAAACCTTGGTTATGGAGGAGCAAATAATTTTGGATTTAATTTAGTAGAAACAGATTATGTAATAGTGGCCAATCCTGACATAATTTTTCACAAAACATTTTTTGAAAATATAAAAAAATATTTAGACTCCAGTTTTAATTTTACAATTATTGGAAGTACTTACAATAAAGATAAATCTTTTGCTTCATCAGGTTTATTTAAAGAAAATGAAAAAAAAATATATAAAGATAATATAGTTTTATCTTCAGATAAAACATTAGATAATTTGGTAAAAGTTGACTGGGTTACTGGATGTATGATGTTAATTAATTCAAAAAAATTCGACTCTCCAAAAATTTTTGACGAGTCATTTTTTTTATATTTTGAAGAATTTGATTTGTGTAAGAAGATAGAGATTTTAGAAGGAAACGTATATATGGCAAATGATTTGCTTATTGATCATTTAGGAAACAAAAGTTCTTTTGGATCTGAACCGAAAAATCAATTAGATTTTGAAAGATTAAGAGAATGGCACTGGATGTGGTCAACTTTTTATTTTTATAAAAAAAATTATGGTTATTTATTTGCCATCAAAAAAACTATTGGAAAGTTGCTTAGATCATTTTTTAAAATTATTTTTTACACTATTACTTTTAATGAAAAGATGAAAAATAAATATATTAGTAGATTTAGTGGTTTATTTAATTCAATTATAGGAAAAAAATCATTTTATAGAGTTAATAATAAATATCAATGACCTGGAAAATCCATCAGATTTTCTATTTTGTATCCTCTTTTAGCTAAATTATTAGATCCCCCTAAATCATAAAGATTAATTGCAAAAATAAATGCTGCAACATTGCCTTCTGAAATTTCTATAAGTTTAGCAGCAGCTTCAGCAGTACCACCCGTTGCAATTAAATCATCTATTATCAGAACAGAGTCACCTTTGTTTATTGAGTCTTTGTGAACCTCAATTGTAGCAGTTCCATATTCAAGCTCAAAATCAATTGAATGCACATCAGCTGGTAATTTATTTTTTTTTCTAAGCATTATAAATGGTTTTTTTAAAATATAAGAAACTGCTGATGCAAAAACAAAACCTCTAGACTCAATTGCAGCAATTTTATCAATTTTATATTTTTTTGATCTTTCTATTATCTGGTCAATACATTCTCTGAAAGCATTTTCATCTTTAATTAGAGTTGTAATATCTCTAAATAAAATTCCTTTTTTTGGATAATCAGGAATTGATCTAATAAAATCTTTTAAATTCATAATATTGATATATTTATATCTTTGATAAGAAAAATCTATGGACAAATTATTCGTTGCAGCGATAAAAGAAGAAACTGTTGGCTTAGACTATTTTAAGCACATAGGAGTTGGTAAAATTAATGCTACATACAATACTCTTAAGTTAATACAAATTTATAAGCCTAAGATTATTGTTAATTATGGAACAGCTGGTGCAATCAATACTAAATTAAAAGGGATTGTTGAATGTACAAAATTCTATCAAAGAGATATGGATGTTAGAGGTCTTGATTTTAAATTAGGCGAAACACCATTTGATAAAGTTAAAGAAATAATAATTTCTGACAGTGGCTATTCTTGTGGCACAGGAGATAGTTTCGTTAATCAAAAAATTGAAATGGAAGTTGATGTTGTTGATATGGAAGCTTATGCTATTGCTAAAGTTTGTATGTTGGAAAATATAGAATTTAAATGTTTTAAATATATATCAGATAATGCCGATGAAAATGCTAACAATGATTGGAACACTAATCTGGCATTAGGTACTGAAGCTTTTGCAAAAATGATTAACAAAAAATTTTAACTTTAATGATAAAAATAGTGCTGATATTTACCATTATAGTCGTTGCTATGAGTGCAGTTCTGAAACTAAGTGAGTAAAATATTGATAGATCAATCAATGCGTGTGTTGAGAAAAAAAATATCTTCTAATTTTGATAGAGAAGAAGCAATAATTCTTTGTGAGAAGAAGTTAAATCTATAGTAATTGATTAAGTATTGAAAATTGTTCTTACACGTATATAAAACTTTTAAGTTAAATAATAACAAAAATTATAAGAGGAATAATTTTTATGACTAAAGTAGGTGAACATATAACTTTAGACATTATTGGTACCACTCAAGAGTATGACCCCTCAGTCTACGAAAGTGTTATTCGTCAAATTGCAAAAGCTGCCGATGTTACAATTCTTGAGATTTCCAAATATAAATTTAAACCACAGGGTTTCACTATACTTGCTTTATTAGCTGAAAGTCACATCAGCTTTCATACGTTTCCAGAAAAAGGGATTATAAGTTTTGATTTTTTTACCTGTGGAAAAATTAGCCCATCTATTGCACTTGATATTGTTAAAAAAGAATTCAAACATAAAAGAATTGTTAAAAAAGAATTTAATAGAGACACAAAATCTTTATACCATGACATTTACAGTTCGCCTGGCTTACAAAAATCATATGTAGTG
>JADHPA010000011.1 GCA_016778675.1 Candidatus Pelagibacter sp.
AAATAATTTTGAACCTAAAAGAAATGCCAGATGAATTCTTAAATTTAATTTTTTAATAATCGTCATAAGACACCAATGAACAATAACTACTTAATATGAAAAGTAAAATCAATATATGATAATTGGTTAAGTCTCCCCAAAGTAATATCCCTGAAAACAAACCTAATAATATTAATACTCCTCCCATTGTGGGAGTTCCAATTTTTTTTATGATATGGTCACTTGGACCATCGTCTCTTATTGGGTTTAAAATTTGTCTTGCTGAAAAAAACTTTATAAATGGAGTGCCTATTAACAACACAACAAACATTGAAGTAAACATGGCTAAACCAGTTCTAAATGTTAAATATTTAAAAACATTCAAAAAACCAAATTGATCAACTAAATTAACAATAAGACTATAAAGCATTAATTTTTCCGATTTTTATTTGTTTAACAAGAGTATTAAGTCCTGTTGAGTTTGAACCCTTAATCATTAAATAATCATTATTATTTAATGAATTTTTAATCAAATCAAATATTTGAGTTTCATTTTTTAAGATTAATCCTTTTTTATCTTTATTTAACACCTTATGGGTTATCTTAATATCTTTACCAAAAACATTAATATTTTTAAGTGATAGCTTGTTAATACTCTTGCCAATTGCCAAATGTAATGATTTTGAATATTTTCCAAGTTCTAACATATCTCCAAGAATTAAGTGTTTTTTAGAGTTTACCATTTTGATATTGTCAAAATTGTTTAATGCTGACTTTAAAGACAATGGATTTGAATTATAGCTCTCATCTATTAAATAAAATGATTTTTTAGCTAATTTTATTTTTTGTATATCGCCTCTTCCTTGTGGTTTTCGGTAATTATAAAAAATATTTTTATTTAGACTATTTATATTTATAAAAATTGAAATAATTGTAATTGATGCCAATATATTTTTTAAGTCATTTTCAAAAATAGAATTGACATAAAAAAAAGTTTTTACTTTATTAACTTTTATAAATATTTTGAACTTCGATTTAACTTTAATGATTGATATTAAGTTGATATCTGAATTTTTATCTTTCAAGCTAAATGATAAAGTTTTTAATTTTCTTTTTAAGGCTAGTTTTTTATGAAAACTAAAGAAATCATCATCTCGATTTAAAACAAGATAGCCATTACTTTTTATATTGTTAATAATTTCAGCTTTAGCAAGTGCTATTTCGTTAATATTTTTAAAATTTTTTATGTGGGCATGTGAAATATTTGTAATAACTCCTACATCTGGTTTTATTATTTTTGATAATTCATCTATTTCATTTTTTTTATCCATTCCAATTTCAAATATGCCATAATCATCATTAGTTTGTAAATTAAACACACTCAAAGGAACACCAAATTTATTATTGAAAGATTTTGGAGAGTATGTGACTTGAGAAATTTTACCTAATATTTTTCCTGTCAATTCTTTTAAGGAAGTTTTTCCACAACTTCCTGTTATTGCAATTATTTTTGTTGATAAATTATCTCTAAGTATTGAAGAAGCTTTTGTTAAAAAATTTAAAGTATTTTTTACAATTATTTTTCTTTTTTCTTTTTTTCCTTCGCTAGCAACTACTAAGCTTGCTCCTCTAGTAAATGCTTCTTTTACAAAAAAATTACCATTATTTTTTTTTCCTTTTATTGCAAAAAAAATATCATTTTTTTTTATCTCTTTAGAGTTTATTAATGCTTTTTTTATAGTTGTTTTTGTGTTTACTGAAATATAATTAGATAAATCATTTAAAATATTAATTTTTAAATTATCTGAGAGTATTTTATTTTTTAATTTAATATTTTTTAATATTTCTTTTTTATCAGAGAAAGCTTTTTTTTTAGTTCCATAGTCTTGTGTTTCTTCGTGACCCTTACCAGCTACAACTAAAATATCTCCTGTTTTTAAATTCAAAATTGCCTGCTTGATTGCTTTAGATCTATCTGCGATCTCATAAATCTTTGACTTTTCAATCTTTTTTTTAATATCTTTTCTAATATTGCTTGGATTCTCATTTCTAGGATTGTCGTCTGTTAAATAAATTTTTTCACAATATTGATTAGCAATCATCCCCATCACTGCTCTCTTGCCCTTGTCTCTATTGCCACCACAACCAAAAACAATAGAAATCTTTTTATCTGCAAATTGTTCCTTCAAATTCAACAAACATGCCTTTAGTGCATCGGGTGTATGTGCATAATCAAGGATCACCTTAGAGTTATTTTTTATGTTACCTATTTTTTCAAGTCTCCCTCTAACAGGTTTAATATATCTAATAGAGTTTACTATTTTCTTAAATACTAAATTACTTTTTTCAGCAGCAAGCATTGCCATAAAAATATTTTTTAGTTGAATTCTTCCTATTAAATTTACTAAAATTTTATAAGTATTTTTTTTATACCTAATATAAATTAATTGTTTGTCGTCTTGATATTCAATTGAAATTAAACTTAAACTTAAGTTACTTTTTTTATTAGAAATAGTATTAAGATTAAATTTACTCTTTAGTGCTATATTTTTAATTCTTTTATACTCTTGAATTGAATCGTCTGTAATTATATTTGCTTTTTTTTCTAATAGATTTCTAAATAAGTACAACTTTGATTTTAAATAATCTTTGAAAGTCTTATGATAATCCAAATGATCACGAGATAAATTTGTAAATATTCCAGTTTTAAATTTTAAACCATCTAACCTATTTTGTTTTAATCCATGACTAGAAGCCTCCATTATAACATTATCAATATTTTTTTTTTTAAGATTTTTTAATACTTTGTTTAATCTTATAGGATCCATTGTTGTCTTAAATGACTTGGAGGTTGAATTATTTGTTTTAACCCCCAAAGTTCCTATTGATGCTACTTTAATTTTATTTGATTTCAAAATTTGAAAATAAAAATCTACAATAGATGATTTTCCATTTGTACCTGTGACTGCTATTAAATTATTAGGTTTATTATTATTGGTTGCATAAGAAAATTCGGATAATGCTTTTCTGGCATTTGGTGTGTTTATAAATAATACTCCTTTTTTTATTCCTTCAAATTTTAATTCTGAAACAATTATTTTTGCCCCATTTTTTATTGCATCATTTATGAAGAGAGTACCATTATTAATTGTGCCCTTAATGACGAAAAATATATAGTTATTTTTACATTGCTTACTATCAAAGCTAAATCCTGAAAAATAATAATTTTTGTATTCAGGTTTTATATTTTTAAAGAAATGCCCAATCTGCATATGAATTTTAATTTTCTATATGTTTTGTGGCCAAAATAGGCCCAATTCTTTCTATGATATTTCCAGCAACTTCAACAGAGGTCCAGCCAGCTGTATTATAAGGTGTGCCTTTTGTAGGTTGTTTTCCATCTTTGTAATAATAAATATACTCACTATTAGTTTTGGGTTCATCTAATAAAACAATTAATGCGTACTTTGGTTTTGAGGTTGGAAATATAGAGGCAAACGTATTAACTTTTAAATTAGAATAACCACCTAATGTAGTTTTTTGGGCTGTTCCAGTTTTACCACCTACTTCATATCCGTCTATGTTGGCTAATTCTGCGGTACCTTCTTTATTTGTGACAATTTTTCTTAGAATAAGATTTAATTTTTCTGAAATACCTTCCTTAATGACTCTGTTTTTATTCTTAATGATATCCTCATCTCTTTTAATTAAAGTAGGTTTAATATCAAAACCACCATTTGTAATAATCGAATATCCCTTTGCAAGTTGCAACGGTGTTGTAGTTATTCCATGTCCAAAAGAAACAGTGGCTAGTTTACATTTTCCCCACTTGAACGGATATGGTTCTCCTACTTCCTCAATATCAAAATCAATTTTATTTAAAACTCCAACTTTTTCTAAAAAAGATTTAAGTTTTTCTATTTCTAACTTTTGTCCAATTCTAACTGATCCTATATTTCCAGATCTAATTAAGATTTCTTCCACTGTTAAATCTGAAGGAATATTGTCACTATACTCTCCAATAGGTTGACCAGCACAACGAATTGATTTTGGCAAATCTAAAAATTCAGTATCAACATCTATTAAACTTTGGTCCAATCCAGCAGCAACTGTAAATGTTTTAAAAACTGAGCCTAGCTCATAAACACCTTTGGTTGCTCTATTGATAAAATCCAAATCTACAATTTTTTCTCTCTTGTTAAGGTCAAAATCAGGATATGAGACCATAGAAATAATTTCTCCATTATTTACATTCATTAAAATCGCAGCCGCACCTTTACTTCTAAAAATTGTATTAAATTTTATAAGTTGTTCTCTGACTAAGAATTGCACGTCCGTATCAACAGTTAATTTAAGTGGGTCCTTTTTTTGCTTTAATCTATCGTCAAATGATTTCTCAATACCTGATATACCTTGGTTATCATCATCTATCTGACCAATAATATGACTAAAAAGATTTTTTTGAGGATAGACTCTAGCCAACTTCTCTTCTGGTACTATTGATTTATCTCCAAGTAACATGATTTTTTCATAATTTTCTAAAGATATTTTTTTTTCAAAATAAAAAAATTTATTTTGATCAATTTTTTTTTTAATTTCTAAATAATTCTTTTTGGGAAACAACAATTTTAAATTTATTAAAAGTTTTTGTTTATCTATAATTTCAACAGGATTGATACCAATATCAATAGAACTAACAGTTTTAGCTAAATAATTGCCATTTCTATCCATTATATCTGCTCTGTAATTTTTTATATTAGAAACTGGTGTAACTTTTTTAACTTGTTTTAATGAGCCTAAGTGAAGAAGCTGAATAGAAAATATTATTGAAATAACTAGAAATACAAAAAAGATAAATGCAATTCTATTAAACTCTATGTTGAGATTTGTTTTACTTTTTTTATATGAAAACTTATTTTCATATTCTTCTAAAATTATATTACTTTTCTTGTGATCCATTTTTATCTTTAATTAAGTTATTTATGACTATTTGATCATTATTTTCTCTTAATTCTTTAATTTGAGTAATATCTATTTTGATTAAATCTTTTTCAAAATATTGATTTTGATATTGAGTTAACTTTTCTGGAGAAGTCAGGAAATTATATTCTAATAATGCTTCACCAAGTTCTGTTTTTAAAGGCCTAATATTTTCTTTTAATACAAAAATTTTATCTTCAATTTCTTTTGTAGAATTTTTCACAATTGAAGTAGCTAAAACCAATATTAAAATTATTAAAAATGCTATTTTCTTCATAATTTTTGTGAAAAATTTTCAATTTTAATTAAATGATCAAATTTTTCTAAAATATCTGTTTCAAAATCATAAAAATCCTCTTTTTTTATGACGTATCTTAATTTTGCTGATCTAGATGGTGGATTTTCTTTAATTTCTTTTTCACTAGGTACAATAGGTTTCTTATTAAGAGACTTAAACAAATTCACTTTTTCTTCACCTTTAGGCATGTATCTTGAAACACTTTTGTTTTCAGACAAGCTTTTAAAAAAGTATTTTACTATTTTATCTTCAAGTGAATGAAATGTTACTACCGCTATAACTCCATCTTTTTTAACTATTTTGGCTGCATTAATTAACCCATAAATTAATTCACTTATTTCTTTATTAACAAATATTCTTAGTGCTTGAAAAATTTTTGTAGCGCTATGGGTTTTGCTATTATTTTTTCTCTTTGAAGACTCAATTATCCTTACTAGCTCCTCTGTTGTAATTTCTTTTTTAGCTCTATCTTCCACAATATTATGTGCTATTCGATTGCTGTCTTTTTCTTCACCAAAATACTTAAATATTTGTGCAAGTTCGACTTTGTCTAGAATATTTATTGCCTCTTTGGCTGAAAACTCATTTATTCCCATCTTCATATTGAGTGCACCAACAGTCTCAAAAGAAAGCCCTTTTTTTGGATCCTTTATTTGATTAAGCGAATAACCTAAGTCAAAGATCACTCCTCTTATATTTTCATTTTTAAGCTTTAAATTATTTAACTGGCTAAATTTAATGTTCTTAAATAAAAACCTATCTTCAAAAGAACTTTGAATTATATTTGCTTTTTTTTGACTTTCTAAATCTCTATCTAGTGCAATTACTTTTGTCTCAGCAAAATTTAATATTTTTTTAGAGTATCCACCTTGACCAAAGGTGCAGTCAATAAATGTGCCACCATATTGAGGGGTAATAATGCTAATTAATTCACTTAGCAGTACCGGATAATGACTTCTCACATCTGGTACTATGGTGGCTATCATTTATTTTTTTGAAGACCATTAATTCTTTTGTCTTCTTAAAAATGCTGGAATTTCAAGATCATCATCTTCAGAGTTATTTTCATTATTCTCTGACGATAAAAAACTATCTGATTCATTTTGTTCATTATCTGAACTAAATAAATCTGGAGCTGCATCTTCATCCACACCAAAGTTTTCAAGTCCATTGGAAGTTTGCTCAGTTTCTAATGGCATATTGCTCTCTTCAGTCTCAACTGTGGTATTTAACGCTTCTTCAGTAAAAGATTGCTCATGATCAGCTGTATGATTATTTTCAATAACGCTTTCAACCTGTTGTGAGTGTAAATTTTGTTGATTAATCATATCTGAAGTTGATTTATCTAAACTTGGCTCTGCAATAACTTCATTTTCTAACTTCAGTGCATTTGCACCATGTGAAATGGGACTAGACATTGTTGGAGAAAAATTAAATGATTGAGCTGAACTAGCGCTACCAAAGTCTGAATAACCTGGGTTTCTGTTTTGTATTCTATGAACCATATTAATTACAGATTTACCTTCAGGTTGTTGACCATCTAGTGATGTCGCGACAATAGATACTCTCATTTTACCATCTAGCTCTGCTGAGGTAATTGCACCAATAATTAATTCTGCCTCTGGATCAACTTCAGCTCTTACTTTATTTACTGCTTCATCAACTTCAAAAAGTTTAAGGTCTTTTCCACCAGTGATGTTTACTAATAAACCTTTGGCTCCTTTTAAAGTATAATCATCAATCAATGGATTGCTTATTGCCATCTCTGCGGCTTTTATAGCTCTACCTTCTCCTTCAGCCTCTCCTGTACCCATCATTGCTTTACCCATTGAGGCCATAACAGTTTCAACATCCGCAAAATCCAAGTTGATTAAACCAGGTCTGACCATAAGATCAGTTATACTTTGAACACCGTGCATCAAGACATTATTTGAAAGATTAAAAGATTCCTCAAATGTAGTTTGTTCATTTGCAATCTTAAATAAATTTTGATTTGGAATTACAATAATTGTGTCTACATGTTTTCTTAATTCTTCAAGTCCTTGTTGAGCTCTTCTCATTCTTGAAGGGCCTTCATATAGAAATGGTAATGTGACAACGCCAACTGTTAAAATATTTAATTCTTTTGCAGCTCTTGCGATAACATGTGCAGCACCTGTTCCAGTTCCACCACCCATACCTGCAGTTATAAAAACCATATTTGCACCTTGAAGAGTGTTTACAATATCATTTAAAGATTCATCTGCAGCTGCTTGACCAATATCAAGTTTTGCTCCAGCACCTAAACCTTTAGTTAAATTTAATCCTATTTGAATTCTTGCTTTCGCTTTACTTAATTTTAAATCCTGGGCATCAGTGTTGACAGCAATAAACTCTACACCTTGTAGACCATTATCTATCATTTCATTGATTGCATTTCCTCCTGCCCCACCAACACCTAAAACTAATAATCTTGGTTGTAATTCTTTTATCTCTGGCGCTTTAAAGTTAATTGTCATTTTTATTTCCCCTCATTGTTATTAAAATGTTTTTCCCATTTAAGGCTTGCTCTATTTATGTTTGCTTTTTTTCTAGCTATAGCCTTAAATTTTTCAAATGCTGTCGGTTCCCATATTTGGAATGTTTGACCTTGACCAACAAATAACATGCTGTTTTTAATTTTTGCGTGTTTTAATAATTTTGTAGATAAAGAAATTCTACCTTCACTATCGAATTGTAAATTAACACTATCAGATAAAACTGATGTGGAAAAAAAATCTCTATTTTCTTCAAAGGGGCTTAAAGAGTCTATGCTTGCTGAAAGTTTTTCAATTCTATCTTGTGAGCAAGCTTCAATAGATTGATTATTAAATGATGGATAACAAATAACCCCGTTATATCCTAAATTAGAAAGATGAGATCTAAAACTAGCAGGCACGGATACCCTTCCCTTTTTGTCTATTTTGTTCTCGTAAGTAGATAAAAACATTTTTTTTATATTTCATAAATTCCATATTTGGGAATATATGGGACATTATGGGTTTTTAAACATACTGTCAATATGTTCATTTTAGCCTTATTTGATGAAGTTTATGCTCAATTTGGTGTCTATCTCTTTAGAGTTTTAATTCAATTTTTAAGTTTGAAACTAATACAATTGTAGGATTAAAAATAAGAACATAAATGATTCAATTATGAATCAAAAGGTGAACACCTATTTTATTATTAAGCATTAGTTGTGGATAAGTTTGCTAGACGAACTATAAGCCGGGTTCTGTCATTAAAACTTATCATTTCTCTAGGCTTAAGATCACTCTTAAGCTCAAGCAACTAACCCTGATGACTAGCCAAAGACGGCTTTTAGTTTTGCAACAATGTCATCTCTACTTAGTCTTGCTCCCAGTGGGGTTTTCCAGCGTTCATTGTTACCAATAGAACCGGTGTGCTCTTACCACACCTTTTCACCCTTGCCATGTTATGGCGGTATATTTTCTGTGGCACTATCCCTAGGGTTTCCCCCGCCAGGTATTACCTGGCACTGTGTCTTTGCGGAGCCCGGACTTTCCTCTTTAATAAAATTAAAGCGATAAGTCGTTCATCTAGCATTTATAATTTATTACTAAACTCAAAAACTTCAAGAAAAATTTATTTAAATTCTCCAACAAGATTTTTACTAATAAGCAAGCATTCTCGATCGATTTTACCATTAACTAATTCTTGTCTAAACCTTCTTTGAAATGCCTTTGCTAATTCTCTTAAATATTTTACTCTATTAATGTTTAACGGTTTCTTTTTTGAATACCCAATCTTGAATAAATTTTTATAGAAAAAAGTTTCTTCTTCCTTGTGTATCTTAAGTTTTCTATTTTTTATCAGTTCTTGCTTGTCCTTTAATGTATGCCATGCCCCTATATTTTTTTTTGATAAATATTCCCAAGGAAACTTTTCTCCCGGATCTTTCTTTCTTTGTGGGGCTATATCTGAGTGTCCTAAAATATTTTTAGGAAGAATATTGTATTTCTTTATTAATGATTTAGTTAATTTTAAAAGTGAAGATATTTGTTTTTGTTTGAATTTTTTATAACCATGCTCATGTCCTGGATTTGTAATTTCAATTCCAATAGAGTTTTGATTTAAAGATTTATAATTTTTCCATGAGGATTTTCCTGCATGCCATGCAATATATAAATCTGGTAACATATTTATAATCTCTCCATTATTTTTGATAAAATAATGACAGCTAACCTCAGATTGTATATCTGTAAGTCTCCTCAAAGCATCAGATTCTCTTTTCATTCCTGTATAATGAAAGATTATGAATTTGATTTGCTTAGATAGTCTTTTCTTTGGATTAAAGTTAGGTGAGTAGTTTAATGCTATCTTTAGAGCCATTTTTGGGTCATATTTATAACTAATTCTAGATTTACTTTGAGATTATATACATTATATAATTAAACAATAATGAAAAAATTTTTATTAACTTTACTAATTAGTTTAATGTTAGTCACCAATGTAAGTGCTGATACTGATGGTGAAAATAATATGTCTAACAAAAATTCAGGTGAAGTAAAAGATTGTTTTGAAAGTGTAAATAGAGCAACTTTTAAATTGAATCAGGTTTTAGATGGTGTTGTTTTTGAGCCTCTTGCTAAAGCCTATAGGGTTTTACCATCTCCAGTAAGAGCTGGAACAAGTAATGCCTTAGATAATCTTTCAACACTTGTAACAATTCCTAACAATCTACTTCAAGGAGATTTTAAAAAAGCTACTGTTAATACTGGTAGATTTATAGTTAATACAACTATTGGAGTTGTTGGAATATTTGATGTCGCAGAAAAAGTAGGTTTTCCAGAATATGAAAAAGAAGACTATGGTCAAACACTTGGTGTTATGGGTGTTGGTGAAGGATGTTATGTAGTGCTTCCTGTTTTGGGGCCTTCAACTGTAAGGGACACGGTTGGTTCATTTGCAAATCTAATTGGTGGAGATCCTTGGTATAATGTTACTGTTGCAAATGATACTCAATATTTTTCTGATTTTGATTATTGGGCATCTAGAGCAGGAACTGGAATTGATTTTAGAGCAAAAAATATAGATTCTTTTAATAACCTAGAAAAAAACTCAATAGATTTTTATGCATCCGTTAGAAGTTTATATTTACAAGATAGACAACAAAAAATTACAAACTCAAAGGCAATAACTGAAACCCAAAACGATAGTGATTGGGAAGAAATAGAAACTCAGTAAAAAAAATAAAACTTTATGAGATTAAAAAAGTTTTTAATATTTTCTTTTATCATAATAAATTTTGTTAGCTTTAATCAATCCTACTCGATGGAGCCCGATGTATTTGTTCAATCAACAGTAAATAGAGCTTCAGAAGCTTTAAATAATAAATATTCAAAAGAAGAAAAGATAGAAAAGCTAAAACAGATAGCAACTGAAACTGTTGATATAAATGGAATTGGTTCTTACACATTGGGCTCTTATAGAAAAAATATAAGTGAAAGTGAATTACGTGAATATGAAGCTCTCTTTAGGCAATATTTTTTAAAGAGCTTTTCTAGTAGATTGGCCGAGTATTCAAATCCTGAAATAGAGGTTATATCTAAAGAAAAACTAAGTGAAACATATACAATGGTTTCTAGTAAATTAGTTGCAACTGATCAAAGACCAGAGGTTAAAATTGATTGGAGAATTTATACAAAAAATCCTGAAAACCCTTTAATTAGAGATTTAATTATTGAGGGCTTGAGTCTTGCAAGAACTCAGAAGGAAGAATTTTCATCTATCATCCAAAGTAACAACGGAGATATTAACCGTCTTTTTTCTACTTTAAAAGAATTCGTTAAATAATATTTTGTAAAAAATAATTATTGGTGGGCCCGCCAGGACTCGAACCTGGGACCAATACATTATGAGTGTACTGCTCTAACCAACTGAGCTACAGGCCCTGAAAATTAAACTTTAATTATATTATAATGTAACTGATGTCTAGTATAGGTAAAAAATAATGAGAATGGTGGGACTGGTTGGTTACGCTCCAACTACCCCTGCAATGTCAATGCAGTACTCTACTATTGAGCTACAGTCCCATAAATATAATTTATCTATTAGTTTTTAATTAAATCTAAATACATTAGTTTTATTTCCAACAGCATACATAATAGATAAGTTTATCCAAAAAATAGTTAAATTGTAATCTGCAAAAAACGCACCGCTGGGTAACAGTGGAATAAATGAAGTTAACAAAAATGTTAAACAGCCTAATTGCAGGTAATTTTTAGAGCTAAAAATAATCTTAATTTTACTCAATATTAGACTAGATAAAATAAAAATTAAGATCAAAGCTCCCACAATTCCATGTTCTGCCAAAAACTCAAAATACAACTGATGAGGATGGGTACTACATAAATATTTAGGATTTTTTTCATTTGAGCACGTCTCTAATCTATAATTTTTATTTCCTACACCTAAAATTTTATATTTTTTAAAAACTTCAAATCCAGATTGATAAAGAGCAATATATAAATTTTTATTTGCTTCTTTCTCAATGATAATCTCATTATTAGACTGAAAAATAGAAATTATTGGTTTAAAAAATTGACTACCATATCTTAATTTTAAAAAATTAGAGGCATTAAGCAAAAATATAAATACTAAAACTAATAATAAAACTGAAAGTATTTTTTCTTTAAATTTAAAATGATCATTCAAAAAATAAAATAAAAAAAAACCAAGAATTGCCTTAATCGAATTTGATCTTTCGCCTGTTAATATTATTGCAATAATAAAAAAAATAGTAAAAATTAAGATAATATATTTATAATTATTCAATATCTTGTTATTTAAATAAAATAGAAATCCAATAATAATTAGATAAAATCCATTAATATAACCACCTACAATTGGCTCATCCTTGAAAAAACTAACTATTCTTGCTCCATAAGCTTCACCATACCCAATTATATTTGTTCCAGATATACTTTCTATATAGGTATCTAAAGACAAAAAAAATAGAGTAAAGGCCCATATTATCAAAACTCTATTTACAAAATCCTTATTATAAAAAAAATAATTAAATGCCAAAAAAAATATCCCAAATCTAATAAATCCAAGATTTCTAAGTGCACTCATTGAAAAATCTTTTGCTATAATGGAATTAAAAATTAAATACAAACAAAGCAGTATAATAAGTTTAACAGTTTTATTCGATAAGAACTTAAAATTTTTTTTGGATAAAATTAAAAAAATGAATGAAATATCAATTAGTAGAATATTAAACAAAGAAATAGCAGGTCCAATAATTATAGATGCAGGTATAAAAGAAAATAAAATAAGGAAATAAGAATTAAGAATTTTACTGTTCATTTAGTTAATTTAATACTCTATTAAATATTAAAAATAAATAAGATCTACCTTATGTTAAAATAGATCAGTTTATTTAACTTTCTAAAAAGCTTTTTAGCTGCTTGGATCTGCTTGGGTGTTTTAATTTTCTAAGAGCTTTGGCTTCTATCTGTCTAATACGTTCTCTGGTTACTGAAAATTGTAATCCTACTTCTTCAAGAGTATGATCTGTATTCATTCCTACACCAAATCTCATTCTAAGAACCCTTTCTTCTCTTGGCGTTAGTGTTGATAAAATCTTAGTAGTTGCCTCACCTAAATTTGATTTAATAGCTTGTTCTAGTGGGGCTAATGCTTTTGTGTCTTCAATAAAATCTCCCAAACTACTGTCTTCTTCATCGCCCACTGGCTTTTCAAGTGAAACTGGTTCTTTTGATATTTTTAAAACCTTTCTAACTTTATCTAATGGCATTCTTAATTTTTTTGCTAATTCCTCAGGTGTCGCCTCTCTACCAAATTCACTTAAAATTAGTCTTTGTGTTCTAACAATTTTATTTATGGTTTCAATCATATGAACTGGAATTCTAATTGTTCGCGCCTGGTCAGCGATTGATCTTGTAATCGCTTGTCTTATCCACCATGTAGCATATGTTGAAAATTTGTATCCCCTTCTATATTCAAATTTATCTACTGCTTTCATTAGACCAATGTTTCCTTCTTGAATAAGATCTAAAAATTGAAGTCCTCTATTAGTATATTTTTTAGCAATAGAAATTACTAATCTCAAGTTAGCTTCAACCATTTCTTTTTTTGCAATTCTAGATTCTTTTTCACCTTTTTGAATTCTACTTACTAATTTTTTATAATCTGTAACTGAGATTCCAAGCTTATGACTAATCTCAATTAATCTTTCTCTAATATTCTTAAATTCATCTTTGTTTTTTGAAAAAAACTGTTTCCACATAGGGTTAGTATCAAGAAATTTTTTAAGATTTGGATTAATTTCATTACCTATATAAAACTTAATAAATTCATTTCTTGAAATCTTTTGATCCATTGCAAGTCTTAAAAGATTTCCCTCTAAAGAAACAATCTTTTTATTTTCTACATAATGTTTTTGAACTAATTCTTCTAATACAGATGGAGATAACTGAAGTGATTTAATATTTTCTAAAATATCACTTACAATTTTTTCATAGCCTTTTTCTTTGGCATTTGAAAAACTGCTTGAATTTAAAATACAATCTAATTTCTCTTTTTGATATTTAATTAATTTTGCATATTCTTTTGTTAGAGTATTTACAGTTTTTAAAACCTTTGGTTTAATTTCAGTTTCCATTGCAGCAAGTGTAGGATTGAATTCATCGTCATCATTGCTATCTTCATTTTTATCTGTTTCACCTGAATTTCTTTGTTTAGCACTAGGACCTGTATTTTCGTCCTCCATATAATTTGTATCAATATCAATAATTTCTCTTACTAGAATTTCATCCTTTTGAAGTTTTTCATCCCACTCAACAAATTGCTGTGCTGTAATTGGGCTTTGTGCTAATGCAATAAGCATTACATCTTTTCCAGCTTCTATTCTTTTAGCAATTGCAATTTCACCTTCACGAGATAAAAGTTCTACTCCACCCATCTCCCTTAAATACATTCTTATAGGATCATCACTCTTTTCAATAGTTTTGCCTTCTTCTTTAGAAGAGTTTTCTTTTTTTCTTAAAACTTTAAAATCTGATTTTTTTTCTACTAGAGAAACGCTCTCATCAAGAATGTGCATGAAAGCCTGTTCTAAATTCTCATTAGAAAGATTTCTTTTACCTAGAGATTTGTTTAGCTCATCAAAAGTTATAAATCCTCTATGGGTTCCTCTACCCATAAGTCTAGCAAATGATTTTGTAATTATTCTTTCCACAATTGTATATATTTGAGAAGTCTTATATAAGCGCAAATTTAAAAAAATCCATGTATTTTTTGTTGGATTTAATTGATATTTTTTTGCTTTTTAAGCTCTCTTAATTCATTAAAAGTACTTTCGCTTAAATCCTTTGAAAATTTTGATTCAAGCTCTTCAATTCTAAACTCTAGATCATAATTTTTGAGATCTCTTGAAACTTCATCTAATAATTCAAACATCTTTTCCTGATTGTTTTGATGACTATTTAAAATATGCTTAATGGAAGCAAACTTGAAAATTTTTTCTATCAATTGTGGATCAATAGGAATTTGCTCAAGTGTAAGTTTCTCTCCACTTTTTAACTTTGATAAAAGAGTTTCATAGATCAATTTATTTTCATCACTGAACAATCTAATATTTTCAATTAAGTGAATATTTTCTTGAAAAATATCTAAGTTATTTAATATCAGATAAAGTAATGAAAACTCTTTGAGTTCTACCCCGCTTAATGATTTACTTTCATTGAAGTATTTTTGTGTAGATTGTAAAGACTTAATTTTTTTTGTATAAAATTGTTTTTTACCTACGTTACTATGGGGTGTTAAAGATGAGATTTTTTCTAAGAAAAACTCAAGCACATATTTTTTAATAAAATCATCTTTAATGGTTCGCGCAATAGATCTTAATTTTTTTTCAAAAATTGCCATTGATGAAGGATTATTATCAGTTTGTTGTTTGTAGTGATTAAATATGAATTGATGAATAGAAATTTTTGCTTGTTTGGTAAAATCTATAAAATTAGCTTTACCATTTTTGTTTGCATAACTATCTGGGTCTTCTCCATCTGGTAAAAAAAGAAATGAGATTTGTTTTTCAGGCTGTAATTCTTTTATTGAATTTTCAGCTGCTCTGAGGGCTGCTTTATATCCACTTTCATCTCCATCAAAACAAATAATTATGTCATCAAAAAATTGATTTAAAATTAAAATTTGTCTGTCAGTTAATGACGTTCCAAGATTTGCAACAACATTTTCTATTCCATTTTTACTTAAGCCAACAACATCCATGTAACCCTCAACAAGATACACATGATCAATTTTATTAGATAATTTTCGAGCTAAATCTAAATTATATAAGTTAGAACCTTTTTTAAAAAAAGGAGTCTCTGGAGAATTTATATATTTTGCACCGTAACTATTTTCATTAATAGTTCTTCCACCCAATCCAATAGGCTGACCAGAAATATTATTTATTGGAAATATTATTCTATCTCTAAATCTTTCTAGATATGTATTTTTTTTTTCATCCAAATAAAAAAGGCCACTTTCAACTAAAACTTTTTCACTAAATTGATCTTTTAATTTTTCATAAAAATTAGAATTTCTTTCAACAAATCCGATTTTAAAATTTTTTACCTCATCTTTACTAAGGTTTCTTTTTTTTAAATAGTCTCTTGCAATAGTTAAACTTTCATTTTTTAAAATTTCATCATGATAAAATTCGACATATTGGTTATAAATTGAAGAATACTCTTGCCAATTTTTCTCTCTTTCTTCATCTTGTTTTGAAAATGTGTATGGTCTCATACCAGCAAGATTAGCTAGAGATTTTACAGCTTCACCAAATTTTAAATTTTGAGTTTTCATTACAAAATCAAAAATATTTCCGTGTTCTGATGTTGCAAAACAATGATAGAATTCTTTTTCATCATTGACCGTAAAAGATGGTGTTTTTTCTGTCTTAAATGGGGATAGACCAACAAATTCTTTGCCTCTTTTTTTTAAGCTAACTGATTTTGAGACAACTGTTGAAACTTTTAAACGAGTTTTAATTTCGTCTAAGTATTCTTTAGGATATTTCATTATTTATTTAATAGTTCTTTAAGCAATGGTCCAGCTTTAGCAAAGTCTAAGTTGTCAGGATAAGACTTTTTAAGCTCACCCATCACTTTGCCCATATCTTTAATCGATGCTGCTCCTAATTTGCTTATTGTATCAACACATATTTTTTTAGTTTCTTCGTCATTTAATTGCTTAGGCAAAAAACTAGATAATAGTTCAAATTCGTTTTGCTCCACTTCTAATAAATCTTTTCTATCGTTCTTTTTATAGATCTCTATTGATTCGGTTCTTTGTTTGATCATTTTCTTCAAAAGTTTCTTAATGTCCTCATCGTCTGTTTCTTTTTTGTCAGGTCCAGATCGATTAATAATATCAAGATCTTTAATTGAAGATAAAATTAACCTATAGGTTGATATTTCTGTCTTATTTTTTGCTTTTAAAGAATTTTTATAGTTAGTTTCAATTTTTTCTTTCAATGTCATAATATTTTTTAATCTACTGCAAAGTAAAAATTCTTCAAAAGAAAAATTGTTTTTTTATAATTTTATAATACATCTCTGTTGCGGTAATTAAGGTTTTATTGTATTAACCTTTAACTCATGAGTTGTAATTGATCAAAAAAGCAAAAAAAACTAGCTCAAAAAAAATCTCTCAGATTCCCACAGGCATTTTAGTTCTTGATAATAAAACAATCTTTAAAGGTATTGGTATTGGATATCAGGGAACTGCGACTGGCGAAGTTTGTTTCAATACTTCCTTAACAGGATATCAAGAAATTATATCAGATCCATCTTATGCCGGACAAATCATTAATTTTACGTTCCCTCACATTGGTAATGTTGGAACTAATAAAGAGGATTTAGAGTCTGATAAGGTTTGGACTAAAGGTGTAATTTTTAATTCTGAAATAACAAGTCCTTCTAATTACAGATCTTTCATTAACTTGGACACATGGTTAAAAAAAAATAAAATTGTAGGGATCACTGGACTTGATACTAGAAGTTTAACTAATTTTATTAGAGATAAAGGTGCTCCAAAGGGAACAATTTCTTTTTCTAAAAATAGTAATTTTAATATAAGCAAATTAATTAACATTACTAACAAATGGAGTGGATTAAATAATTTAGATTTAGCAGAACAGGTTGCTACTAAAAAAAGTTATATTTGGTCAGGGTTTAAGACTTGGAAAAAAGAAACTGGTTATTTAAAAAATAAGAAAAATTCATTACATGTTGTTGCTATTGATTATGGTATAAAAAAAAATATCTTAAGATATTTTTCAGATCTTAACTGCAAAGTAACTGTTGTTTCTTGCAAAACTAGTGCAAAAGATATTTTTAAGCTAAAACCAAATGGTATCTTTTTATCTAATGGCCCAGGAGATCCTGCAGCAACTGGAAAATATGCTATCAAAATTATAAAAGAATTAATCAATAAAAATTTACCTATTTTTGGTATTTGTCTAGGTCATCAAATTCTTGCACTAACCCTTGGTGCAAAAACAAAAAAAATGAAATTAGGTCATAGAGGAGCTAATCATCCTGTAAAAAATCTACTTAAAGATAATGTGGAAATTACAAGTCAAAACCATGGTTTTGAAATTGTGAGAGCAACACTTCCTAAAAATATTGAAGTCACTCATAAATCTTTATTTGATAATTGTATTGAGGGAATTAGATTAAAAAATAAACCAGTTTTTTCTGTTCAGTATCATCCTGAATCAAATCCAGGGCCACAAGATAGTGTTTATTTATTCAAAGAATTTTTTAATAACATGAAAAAAAATGCCAAAAAGAAAAGATCTTAAAACTATATTAGTTGTTGGTGCTGGACCAATAATCATAGGTCAAGCTTGTGAGTTTGATTACTCCGGTACGCAAGCTTGTAAAGCACTTAAAGATGAGGGTTATAAAGTTATTTTAATCAATTCTAATCCTGCAACTATTATGACAGACCCAGGTGTGGCTGATAAAACTTATATTGAGCCGATAACCTTAGAGGTGCTTGAAAAAATTCTTAAAAAAGAAAAACCAGATGCAATTTTACCAACCATGGGTGGTCAAACAGCTCTGAACTTAGCAATGGCCGCTGAGAAAAAAGGTATTTTAAAGAAATATAAAATCGAACTTATTGGTGCAAATTCTAAAGCAATATCCAATGCTGAGGATAGAAAAAAGTTTAGAAAAAATATGTTGGATATAGGTTTAGACCTTCCAAAATCTAAAGTTGTAAATCATGTTAGAGACGCTGCAAAGGTTTTAAAACAAATTGGGCTACCTGCAATAATTAGACCAGCTTTTACTCTAGGAGGACTGGGTGGAGGAATTGCAAAAACAGAAAAAGAATATTTTAAAATAGTTAAAGATGGTTTGCATGAGTCCCCTGTTAGTCAAATTTTAATAGAAGAGTGCCTTGAAGGTTGGAAAGAGTTTGAAATGGAAGTTGTCAGAGATAAAAAAGATAACTGCATTATTATTTGTTCAATTGAGAATATTGATCCAATGGGAATTCACACTGGAGACTCAATTACAGTTGCACCTGCACTAACACTTACTGATAAAGAATATCAAGTGATGAGAAATGCTTCTATTGCTTGTCTTAGAAAAATTGGAGTAGAAACAGGTGGATCGAACGTGCAATTTGCAATCAATCCTAAAGACGGCAGGATGGTTATCATAGAAATGAATCCAAGAGTTTCAAGATCTTCAGCCCTTGCTTCTAAGGCAACTGGATTTCCAATAGCAAAAGTTGCTGCTAAACTGGCTATTGGTTACACGCTTGATGAATTGAAAAATGAAATTACCAAAACAACCCCTGCCTCTTTTGAGCCAAGTATTGACTATGTTGTAACAAAAATTCCACGATTTACATTTGAAAAATTCTCAACATCTGAGGCAATTCTTGGGACATCAATGAAATCTGTTGGTGAAGCGATGGCAATTGGTAGAAACTTTAAAGAGTCTTTACAAAAAGCTTTAGTTTCTCTTGAAATTGGCTTTTCAGGTCTTGATCGTATTTTTTCATTAAACAAAAAACAAATTGAAAAAGAATTAAGAAAAAATATTCCACACAGAATACTGTTAGCTGCAGAAGCATTTAGAAAAAAAATAAATATCAAAAGAATTCATCACCTTTGTAAAATAGATCCTTGGTTTTTAGAGCAGATAAAAGAAATTGTTGATGAGGAAAACCAAATTCAAAGAAAAGGTCTACCTAAAGATTACAATGAATTTAATAGAATTAAGTCCATTGGTTTTTCAGATAAAAAATTATCTGAAATCACTCAAATTCCTGAAGACCTTGTTAGAAAAAAAAGAACTGCTTTAAAAGTATTGCCAGTTTACAAAAAGGTAGATACCTGTGCTGCTGAATTTAAATCGTTCACTCCTTATATGTATTCAACGTATCAAAGAAACTATGCTTTAAATTCAGAATGTGAAGCAGACCCCTCTTCTAGAAAAAAAATAATAATTTTAGGTGGTGGACCAAATCGTATAGGTCAAGGTATTGAATTTGACTATTGTTGTTGTCAGGCAAGTTATGCACTTAAAGAAAGTGGCTTTGAAACTATAATGATTAACTGTAATCCAGAAACAGTTTC
>JADHPA010000012.1 GCA_016778675.1 Candidatus Pelagibacter sp.
TGGCTGGAAAAAGTATTTATAGAATTAAAATTGGATAATATAATTCTTGTTGGTCATTCTCAAGGTTGTCTAGAAGCTTTAGAATATTCATTTAAATACAAAGATAGACTTAAAAAGATAGTTTTTGTTGGGGGCTCTTATCGAATGCCTGTTCATAAGGATCTTATTGATCTAGCAACAAACGGAGACTCTGATGCTGTAAAATTAATGATGAAGTGGGGATATGAAGGTTCAAAAAAATTTATTGGTGGAAATCCAGTTGAAAGAATAATCCAATCACCCAGGGACATCAGAGAAATTTTAGCAGTTGATCTTATTGCCTGTAATAATTATCAAAATGGCTCTGATGCTGCTAAAGCTATAAATTGTCCAGCTATGTTTATATTAGGGGAACGGGACAAGATGGCTAATTTAGAAAGTGGAAAAAAATTTGCAAATTTAGTCAAAAATTCAACTACCCATATAATTAAAGGATCAGGACATATGATTATGATTGAAAAAGCTTTTGAAATGCGAGAAAAGATTTCGGAATTTTTAAATAAATGAAAAATTATTCAATAGCAAAATCTAGAAGATTAAGAAGCACCCCTTATACCTCAAGAATAGAAAAACAAGGTGTAACAGCTTATACAGTCTATAATCACATGTTGTTACCGGCGGCCTTTGGTTCAATTGAAGATGGATATCACCATTTAAAAAAATATGTTCAAGTATGGGATGTTGCTGCCGAAAGACAGGTTGAAATATCTGGAAAAGATTCAGCAAAATTAGTTCAGTTAATGACATGTAGAGATTTATCAAAATCAAAAAAAGGCAGATGTTATTACTGCCCGATAGTAGATGATTTAGGAAACTTAGTTAATGATCCTGTAATTTTAAAAATAGCAGACGATAAATGGTGGATATCAATTGCAGATTCTGACGTATTATTTTATGCAAAAGGATTAGCATCCGGATATAAATTTGAAGTTAACATCATAGAGCCAACTGTAGATATAATTGCAATACAAGGGCCAAAATCTTTTGCGCTAATGGAAGAAATTTTTGGAAAAAAAATTACTGAACTAAAGTTTTTTGGTTTTGATTATTTTGACTATGAAGGTGAACAACATTTAATAGCAAGATCTGGCTGGTCAAAACAAGGGGGATTTGAAGCTTACATTCAAAATCCTGAGATAGGAAAAAAGCTATATGATAAATTATTTGAAGTTGGAAATCAGTATAATGTAAAGCCTGGGTGTCCAAATTTAATAGAAAGAATTGAAAGCGCACTACTATCTTATGGGAACGATTTTGACAATAATGACAATCCTTTTGAATGTGGTTTTGACCAATATGTTTCTTTGGATAGTGAGGTTGAATTTCTAGGTAAAGAAAATTTAAAAAAGATAAAATCTGAAGGAGCTCTAAAAAAGTTAAAAGGGGTAAAGATTGATTTACAAGAAATAAGTCTTACATCTTCAAAAAATATTTATGATGTTAACAATGTTATTATTGGTGAATTAAGGTCAGCAACTTATTCTCCTCTATTTAAGCAAGTAATTGGAATAGCCATGATTAAAAAACCTTTTTGGAAAAACACTCAGGCTTTTAAAATTGATATAAATGGTAAAACTTTTGATGGAAAAGTTTGCGATTTACCCTTCATCTAGTATAAAATCTTATAATATCATGAATATAGCAATTGTAGGTGCCACAGGCAATGTAGGAAGAAAAATTCTCGAAGTATTAGAGAGAAAAAAATTAAAAATAAATGAATTATTTTTGGTAGCCTCATCTAAAAGTGCTGGTCAAAAAATAGTTTTTAATGGTAAGGATCATGAAGTTTTTAATCTTGAAACTTTTGATTTTTCAAAAACTAAAATTACTTTTTTTGCTGCTGGAGGAAAAATTTCTGAGAAGTATGCACCATTAGCAGCAAAACATTCAGTTGTTATTGATAACTCTAGTTTTTATAGAATGGATCAAGATGTGCCCTTAATTGTTTCTCAGGTGAACGCAGATGCTATTAAAAATATGAAAAAAAATATTATAGCCAATCCGAATTGTTCTACTGCACAATTAGTTATTGTATTAAAACCTTTACATGATTTATTTAAGATTCAAAGAATAGTTGTTTCAACTTATCAGTCTGTTTCAGGTGGTGGCAAAGGTCCAATGGATGAATTAATTGAACAAACTAAACTATCGTTAAATAATAAAAAAATTATATCTAAAAATTTTACTAAACAAATAGCCTTTAATGCAATCCCTCATATCGATCTTTTTTCAGATGATGGCTACACTAAAGAAGAGTTAAAAATGACAAATGAAACAAAAAAAATACTTGATGAGCAAATTGAACTAACAGCAACTTGTGTAAGGATTCCAGTTATGGTTTCACATTCAGAGTCAGTGAATATTCAATTTGAAAAACCATTTTCTTTAGGAGAAGTTCAAGATGCCTTAAGTAACGCTAAGGGATGTAAAGTACATGATTTAAGAGAAGATGGGGGCTACATTACTCCTTTAGAAGCTGAAGGTAGTGATGAAACTTACATATCTAGAATAAGAGAAGATAAAACAAATAAAAACTCCTTAAACTTATGGATTGTTTCTGATAATTTACTTAGAGGAGCTGCATTAAATGCAGTTGAAATTGCTGAAACTTTAATTAAAAAAAATATTGATGGAAAATAACAATCCTTTATCCCCTCATATACAAGTTTATAGATGGCATATTTCATCGTTAGTTTCGATTTCTCATAGAATTACAGGAATAATAAATATAGTTGCAATCACAGCTATATGTGTTTGGGTTGCCTCTTTATTATTAGGAGAGACTAGTTATGAATTTACAAAAGTTTTTTTACAATCCATGTTTGGAAAATTTATAATTTTAGGATTAACATGGTCATTTAGTTTTCAAATCCTCAGCGAAATAAGACATTTAATAATGGATATGGGATACGGTTTTGAATTAAAAACTACTAAAATTACAGGTTTAGTTGTGATTATCGGCTCATTTTTATTAACAATTTTAATTTACCTTTTAGGAAAATAATTTTTATGAATAATGTAACTAAAAAATGGGTACTTTTAAAAGTAAGCTCAGCTATTTTAGTTCCTTTAATGTGCTGGTTTATAATAAATTTTGTAGGTATTTTTGATAAAGATTATGCCGATGTGCTAGGTTTTTTTTCTACAAAATCATCAAAAATATTATTTTCATTATTTTTGATACTTGCATTTTTTTTCGCTAATTTAAGTATTAGTGAGGTATTTGAAGATTATATTAATGATGAAAAAAACAAAAATGCCGCAAACAAAGCATTACAAATTTTTGCTATAGTAGTTCCACTAATTACGATTATTATAGTATTTAATTTAAATATATGAGTGCTTACAAAATTATAGATCACGAATATGATGTTATTGTGCTTGGCGCTGGAGGTTCAGGTTTAAGAGCTGCAGTTGGTTTAAGTGAAGCAGGGTTAAAAACTGCTTGTATATCAAAAGTATTTCCAACAAGAAGTCACACATCTGCTGCACAAGGTGGAATCTCTGCTGCCCTTGGAAACATGGGAGAAGATGATTGGAGATGGCACATGTATGATACGGTTAAAGGTGCAGATTGGTTGGGTGATCAGGATAGTATTGAGTATCTTTGTAAGGAAGCACCAAAGGCAGTAATAGAATTAGAAAAGTATGGAGTTCCATTTAGTAGAACAGATGATGGAAAAATTTATCAAAGACCATTTGGTGGAATGACTAAAAATTATGGTAATGGTATTGTTCAAAGAACATGCGCGGCTGCCGATAGAACAGGGCACGCAATACTTCATACCCTTTATGGACAAGCATTAAAGCACAACACTGAATTTTTTATTGAATACTTTGCGTTGGATTTAATAATGAAAGATGGTGAATGCAAAGGTCTTATAGCTTGGAATTTAAATGATGGAACTATCCATAGATTTAGAGCCCATATAACAATAATAGCAACGGGTGGTTATGGTAAAGTTTATTATTCTGCAACATCAGCTCACACATGTACAGGTGATGGTAATGCAATGGTACTTAGAGCAGGTCTTCCTTTACAAGATATGGAATTTGTTCAATTTCATCCAACAGGAATTTATGGTCATGGAACTTTAATTTCAGAGGGTGTTAGAGGGGAGGGTGGATATTTGGTTAATTCAAAGGGCGAGAGGTTTATGGAGAGATACGCGCCAAATGCAAAGGATTTAGCATCTAGAGATGTAGTGAGTAGATCAATGTCAATTGAGATAAATGAAGGAAGAGGTGTTGGTAAAGAAAAAGACCATGTCCATTTACACTTAAGTCATTTAGATAAAAATATTATAGAAAGTAGACTTCCAGGAATTACGGAGGCAGCAAGATTATTTGCTAACGTTGATGTAACAAAAGAACCAATACCTGTTGTGCCTACTGTGCATTATAATATGGGAGGTATTCCTACTAATTATAAAGCAGAAGTTTTAACCGTTAATGGTTCTGAAAAAACTGTTCCAGGTCTTATGGCAATCGGAGAGGCTGCATGTGTTTCTGTTCATGGAGCAAATAGATTGGGTTCAAATTCATTGATTGATTTAGTTGTGTTTGGAAGGGCTGCAGCAATGAGAGCTGCAGAATTAGTAAAGCCTGGCACACCTCATGAAGAAGTAAGTGAAACTGAGACTGAAAAATGTTTAGCGAGATTTGATAAACTTAGAAATGCTAATGGAGAAACTAGTACCGCAGAACTTAGACTTTCAATGCAAAAGATCATGCAATCAAAATGTGCAGTTTTTAGAACAGATAAGACTTTAAAAGAAGGAGTTGATGAAATAAGAAAAGTTTATGATGGGATGGAGTCAATCTCAGTCAAAGATAAATCTTTAGTTTTTAATACAGATTTAGTTGAAACATTGGAATTTGATAATTTGATTAGACAAGCAATTACCACAGTTGATTCCGCTTATAATAGAAAAGAGAGTAGAGGTGCTCATGCTAGAGAAGATTTTCCTAAGAGAGATGATGAAAAATTTATGCAACATACTATTGCTTGGTGTAACGGAAAAGATACTAAAATTGACTATAGACCAGTTCATAAAACAACATTAACAAACGAGGTCCAATATTTTCCACCACAAGAGAGAGTTTATTAATGGTTCAAATTAATTTACCTGAAAATTCTAAAGTTCAAAAAGGTAAATATTACAAAGATACAACTGGATCAAAAAATATCAGAAAAGTTAATATTTATAGATGGGATCCATCAACTGGAGAAAATCCAAGAATAGACACATATGAAGTTGATATGGACAACTGTCCTACAAAAGTTCTAGATTTATTAAATAAAATTAAAAGTGAAATAGACCCATCACTAGCGTATCGAAGATCTTGCGCTCATGGTGTTTGCGGTTCTTGTGCTATGAATATGGATGGTAAGAATGGTCTTGCATGTACAACGCCTCATTCTGAAATTGAAGGTGATATAAATATTTATCCTCTTCCACATTTAAAAGTTAAAAGAGATTTGATTGGGGATTTAAATGGACTTTATAAACAGTACCAGTCAATAGAGCCTTGGTTAAAAACTAATACTAAAGTTGAAACAACTGAAATTATTCAATCTAAAAAAGATAGAGAAAAACTAGATGGAGCGTACGAGTGCATTATGTGTGCATGCTGCTCAACATCCTGCCCAAGTTATTGGTGGAATGGTGACAAATATTTAGGGCCTGCTGTATTACTACAAGCGTACAGATGGATAGTTGATAGTAGAGATGACGAAAGAAAAGAGAGATTAAAAAAAGTAGCTGATGAGCTTAAGCTTTATAGGTGTCATACTATTATGAATTGTACTAATGCCTGCCCAAAGGGATTAAATCCAGCAAAAGCTATAGCAGAATTAAAAAAAATGTTAGTTACAGCTAATCTTTAAACAAAGCACTCTTCAAATTATTTGCTGCAGAAAGCATTGAAGGTAAGATTTTTTTTAAACCATCGATGTTTTTTCTACTCTTTGCTGTGTGAGTAGAAAGACAAAAACACAGTTCATTTTTATAATTTGTAATTGGCAAAGAAACACCTACCATTCCATTAAACCATTCTTCATCATCAAATGCATAACCTTGCTTATTAATTTTATTTAACTCTTTTTTAAACTGAGAAATATCAGTAATTGTATTTTTTGCTGATTTTGGTGTTTTAATATTATTAAAGATTTTTAATGCGTCTTCTTTTTTTATTGAAGAAAGATAAAGTTTTCCAGATGCAGAAGCATGCAATGGCAAATGATCACCAGCTTCCAGATTTAACTGCATTGGCCAATGAAATTCAATTCTGTCAAAATACACTAGTTTTGTTCCAATAGGTACTGACAAACTAACTGTTTCTTTAATTTCAGTTGTAAGTTTTCTCAAATAAGATCTCCTAAGAGTAAAGTTTGGTTCATAAGGCAAACTATGTAAGATTATATTTCTAATCTTTGGTCCTGGAATATATTTCTTATTACTGCTAGCAATTAAAAATTTCTCATCACACAAAGTTTCTATGTGTCGGTAAACAGTTGGTAATGGAATCTCTAATTTGTGAGATATTTTTTTTGCAGTAAAATTGTCTGGATCTAATAGAACTTCTTCAAGGATGTTTAAAATTCTTTTGGGTGAAGTTCTACTATTTGTATCACTCATAACTTTTAAGTTTTTTAACTAAAAAAATTAAGAAAGAACTGGAATTGTAAACTCTGGACCACTATTATCTTCCGACCATGTTACTGTTGCAGTTTTCAATTTAGTATAGAATCTTACTCCTTCAGGACCATGCATAGAATGATCCCCAAATAATGATCTCTTCCAACCACCAAAGCTATGGTACGCAACAGGTACAGGAATGGGAACATTTACTCCTATCATCCCAATTTTTGCATTTTCAGTAAAATGTTTTGCTATCATACCACTTTTTGTAAATACAGCAGCTCCATTTCCTAATTCATGATCATTGACTAATTTTAAAGCTTCTTCATAAGTATCTGTTGTCATCATGCTGAGCACTGGACCAAAAATTTCTTCTTTATAAATTTTCATATCAGGTTTTACATCTTCAAAAATGGTAGGACCTACAAAATATCCATTCTCATACCCTTGTAGTTTCATATTTCTTCCATCTGCAAGAAGCTTAGCTCCTTCTTTTTCACCCGTATCTATGTATCCCAAAACTTTTTCATAGTGAGCTTTGTTATTAAGTGGGCCAAAATCACTTTTTTCGTCTGTGTATGGTCCAACATTTAGTTTTAGTGTTTCTTCTAATAATTTAGTTTTTAAATTTTTAGCAGTCTTTTTTCCTACACAAACAGCAACAGAAATAGCCATACATCTCTCACCAGCAGACCCAAAAGCAGAGCCTATAATAGCGTCTGTTGTTTTATTAACATCTGCGTCAGGCATTACAACCATATGGTTTTTAGCTCCACCAAGAGCTTGAACTCTTTTATTGTTTTTTGTTCCTGTGTGATAAACATATTCCGCAATTGGAGTCGAACCTACAAAACTAATCGCTTGAACATCTTTACTCTCTAATAGAGTATCAACAGATTCTTTATCACCATTTACAACATTTAAAACACCCGGTGGCATACCAGCTTCAATAGCTAATTCTCCAAGTCTAATTGGACAACTCGGATCTTTTTCTGATGGTTTAAGTACAAAAGTATTTCCACATGCAATAGCAACTGGGTACATCCACATAGGTACCATTGCTGGAAAATTAAATGGAGTAATTCCAGCACAAACACCCAAGGGCTGTCTCATTGAATAAGAGTCAACATTAGTTCCCACACTTGCAGAGTGATCTCCTTTTAAAGAATCGGTGATACCAGTTGCATACTCAACAACTTCAATTCCTCTTTGAATAGAACCTTTTGCATCTGGAATAGTTTTTCCATGTTGTTCGGAAACCATTACAGCCATATCTTCCATATTTTTTATTAATAAATCTTTATATTTTGCTAAAATTCTTGCTCTGTTTATAGGTGTGGTTTTAGACCATTTTAAAAAAGCTTTCTTAGAGCTCTCTATAGCCATTTCAACAGTAGCTTTACTTGCTAATTCAACTTCTGCTATTTGTTCTCCAATAGCGGGGTTAAAAATTGGACCGGTTCTAGAATCTTTTACAGTAAAAACTTTTCCATCAATGAAATGACTAACTTTTTTCATACTTCTCCTTTTATATATAATTTAAAGTTATACTAGCTCAATTTTCTTTGCAATATATTATTCCTTAAATGAGAAAAATATTATCAATTAAAAGCTTTCAGTTGTTGACTCCTAAAATTACTTAAGTTTAGATTAAGCATTAACAAATTAGATGAAAAGAGAGAGGACCGTTTGATTAAAAGAGAAAATGTTCGTATTTGTGTTCCTAGATACTTGCAAATTGGCAAGGGTAGCTTGAATGAACTCCCTGATATAATAAAAATTTTAGGATCTATAAAATCATTACTAATTGTAACTGATAAACAAATGGTATCATTTGGTTATGTAAAAAAACTACAAGATGTTTTAACTAAAGCAGGGTTAAATTCTGATGTTTTTGATGACACTGTTCCTGATCCAACGGATTCAGTAGTTTTAAATGGAATTAAATTTTTAGAAAAATGTAAAAATGATGCTGTAATTGGTTTTGGTGGAGGAAGTCCAATAGATACTGCAAAGGCAATAGCCGCAATGGCTAAATTTAGTAAAAATATTCAAGATTATAAGCCACCATCAATGTTTGATAAAAAAGGTTTTC
Organism: Candidatus Pelagibacter sp.; assembly: GCA_016778675.1. Taxonomy (GTDB): domain Bacteria; phylum Pseudomonadota; class Alphaproteobacteria; order Pelagibacterales; family Pelagibacteraceae; genus Pelagibacter. Next base: position 8,779 of record JADHPA010000012.1, read on the forward strand.
CAATAATTGCAATCCCTACTACAGCTGGTACAGGCTCGGAAGTAACACATCACGCAGTAGTTATAGACTCAAATAATAATGAAAAAATTTCTTGTAGAGGTGAAGGATTTGTCCCTATAGTTGCAATTGTTGATTATGATTTAACTTTATCGAAACCCAGAAGATTAACTATTGATAGCGCAATTGACACTCTAACTCATGGAATAGAAGCATACGTAAGCAAAAAAGCCACACTCTTTTCTGATCGAATGGCTTTAGACACAATAAGACTTGTTACCCAAAATATATATGCAGTTGATAAAAATCCAAAAGATTTAAAAGCAAGAGAAGGCTTAATGTTAGCCGCTACATTAGGAGGCTTAGCATTTTCCAATGCTTCAATATGTTTGGTGCATGGAATGAGTAGGCCGCTAGGTAGTAATTTCAAAGTTCCTCATGGACTTAGTAATGCAATGTTACTACCAACTATAACTAAATTTTCGATAGATCATGCAAAAAGTAGATATGCAGATTGTAGTCGTGCTGGAGATTTTGCACTACCTGGTGACAATGATGATGTGGCCTGTGATAAATTGATTAAAGGTCTGTACAAAATTAATAATGATTTTGAAGTTCCATCAATGCAAAATTTTGGAATTAATCAAAAAAATTTTGAGGAAGAGTTAAAAAATATGGCAACTGATGCAGAAAATTCAGGGGCGCCAAACCTCAATCCGAGAGTGCCTTCTGTAAATGAGATGGTAGATCTTTACAGACAAGCATGGAGAGCATTTTAAAATGAGTTGGAAATGCACTTCTTTTAGACGAACAACTCGAAACAAAAGAGAGGGGAAAAATATGATAGATAAATCAAAATCACTAATGAAATCGTTCGTTAGTATTTTGGCTGTATTTGCTTTAATGATAACTTTTTCATTTCAGCAGGTAAATGCAGCTGAAAAAATCAGATGGAAAGTACAATCTACTTTCAATACTGGTTGGCCAGCGCTGGGTGACCCAGTTGCTCGTTTAGCAGACACTTTAGATAAAGCTACAGATGGAAGAATAAAATTAAAGGTTTATGAGCCTGGAAAAATTCTTCCTCCATTAGAGATCTCACCATCAATTAGTAAAGGTGATTTGCCTGCAGCTTATAACTATATGGCTTATGACCAAGGTAGAATTCCAGCAGCCGTTTTATTTGCGGCAGTACCGTTCGGAATGGAACCATGGGAGTATGCTGCATGGTGGTTTGAAGGAGAAGGTTCAAAGTTAGCAAATGAAATTTACAACAAGCAAAATATTAAAGTTTTGTTATGTAGTACAATTGGACCTGAAACTGCTGGTTGGTATAGAAATCCAATCACAAGTTTAGATGATCTTAAAGGTTTAAAAATTCGTTTCTCAGGATTAGGAGGAATGGTTTTAAATGAAATAGGAGCATCTGCAACTTTAATGGCCGGTGGTGAAATTTTTGCTGCTTTAGAAAAAGGAACTCTAGATGCAACAGAATATTCGATGCCAGCAATTGATGAAGTTCTTGGTTTTCACAAAATTACTAAGTTCAACTTGTTTCCAGGTTGGCACCAAGTATCAACATCTACTCACTTCATGGTCAACTTAGACTTATGGAAAAAAATGGGTGCAGCTGACCAAGCTTTATTCGAAATGGCTTGTACAGCAGCAGCTATGAGAGCAATTACAACTGGTGAATTTTTACAAGGAAAACAAATTGCAAGTTTCCCTTCTAAAGGTGTAACAGCTGCTAGATTGCCTGATAGTGTATTGAGAGAACTTCAAAAAGTTAGTGCAAAAGTTATGGCAGAACAGTCTGCTAAAGATGCTGACTTTAAAAAAGTTTGGAATTCTCAACAAGCATTCATGAAAGAATATGATGTTTGGCAAAAATGGGGTTATTTACCTAGAAACTTTTAGTATTTAATACTTTTAAAGTTTATAATAAAGTTAAAAAGCAGTCGGTTTTGCCGGCTGCTTTTGTTTTTAAAAGAAATTTTTTTATGGCGAATGATTTTACAAAATTAGAAAATAGTTTAGATAAAAAACTACAGCTCAAACACTTGCCAATCACAAAAAAAATAGATGGGTTTGTGACTAGTGTTGGTGAAGTATTTAATTGGATATGGGTTGTTTTAGTTGCTGTAATTATTCTTAATGTCATTCTTAGATATGTATTTAAGAGTGGTATGATTGAATTGGAAGAATTACAATGGCATCTATATGCTGTAGGGTGGTTAGTTGGCTTGTCATCTACTTACGTAGTAGATCAACACGTTAGGGTAGATGTTTTGACTGACAGCATGGCTTACAGAAGAAGACTGTGGTTTGAGTTTTTTGGAATTCTTTTATTGTTTTTACCATTCATTATTTTAGTACTTATTTACTCAGTTCCATTTTTTGAATTATCATGGGAAACAAGTGAAAGATCTACTTCTGCAAATGGACTTCCTGCACGATGGCTTGTAAAAGGCTTTCTAGTATTTAGTTTCTTTTTATTATTATTAGCTGGCTTATCAAGATTAATTAGGGTTCTAACAACTATTCGACTAGGGTTTGAAAAAATAAAATAGATGGAATTAATTTCAGAATACTACATGTCAATATTGCTCTTTTTGAGCTTCATAACTTTAATTTTTATTGGTTTCCCTGTTGCGTGGACAATGGGAGGTTTAGCGGTATTATTTACTCTCATTACAATTTTGTCTGATAGCTATTTAGACACTTTCTTTGGAGTTGATTGGAAATTTTCTTCGATGGTAGTTTATAGGCTGTATGGAGTTATGGCAAACTGGGTCCTTGTTGCTCTTCCAATGTTTATTTTTATGGGAATAATGATGGATAAATCTGGAATTGCAGAAGATTTAATGACAGATCTTTCAAAATTGTTTGGTCGTATGAGAGGAGGTTTGGCAATAGCAGTTGTCTTTATTGGGGTGCTATTAGCAGCCTCAACAGGCATCATAGGGGCGTCTGTTGTTTTATTAACAATTCTGGGTGTTCCTTTAATGTTAAAAAATAATTACAGTCCAGACCTTGCATGTGGAGTTGTTTGTGCAACTGGTACACTTGGAATTTTAATACCTCCTAGTATTATGCTTGTAATTATGGGTGACCAAGTAAGAATTTCGGTAGGTGACCTATTTATGGGGGCAGTATTTCCTGGCTTGATGCTTGGTTTATTATATACAATTTTTATTATTACTTATGCTTACTTAAAGCCAAAAGTTGCACCAGCTCCTAAAAGTGCAGAGCCTGTTTCTTTAGATATAATTTTAAGAGTATTTAAATCAATTATACCACCAGCTTTATTAATAATAGCAGTCTTAGGAAGTATTTTTATGGGTATAGCAACTCCTACAGAGGCATCAGGAGTAGGTGCGCTAGGGGCATCCATTTTAGCTCTTATAAGAGGAAGGCTTTCTTTCAAGGATTTAAAAAGTGTAATTAGAAAAACTACACATACAACAGCGTATATATTTGCACTGTTTGTAGGAGCAACGATGTTTGCTTTAGTTTTAAGAGGATTAGGTGGAGACGAATTAATTGAAGGTGCACTCAAAGGATTACCTTTTGGACCCAATGGAGTTGTTATAGTTGTTCTGTGTATTGCTTTCATATTAGGTTTCTTTTTAGATTGGATAGAAATTACATTAATTTTATTACCTTTTTTAGCACCAGTGATGGTTGATCTTGGTGTTGATATGGTATGGTTTATAGTTATGTTTGCAGTTGTTCTACAAACTTCTTTTATAACTCCACCAGTTGGTTTCGCTTTATTTTATATGAAAGGTGTAGCGCCTCAAGGAATAACAATACAAAATATTTATAGAGGAATAATTCCTTTTGTAATTTTACAAGCAATAGCAGTTGCAATTGTTTTTAATTTCCCAAAAATTGTTACATGGCTACCAAAAGTAGCTTATGGTCCATAAAAACTTACAATACATTTAATGAAAAAAATTATTTTTTTATTTATACCTTTATTCATTATAAGTTTTGCTAAAGCAGATACCAATACTTCTTTAAAAGATTATTTAGAAAAGAAAGATATTGAAGATGGCAAAACACAAATCTATTTATTAAATAGATGTAGTGCAGTTTATGCTTATGCATCAGGCATAATTTTAAAAACAGATGCTGTACGTTCTAAAAATTTTATTGAGATTTCAAATAATCTTTTATTTAAGTCTGTAGAATTAATGGTAATTGAAGAAGAAAAAAAATTAGAAGAAGCTCAAAAAAAAGCTGAAGAAAATAGAAAACAGCTATTCAATAATTACATAACTGATGGTAAAAAAAATTGGGAGGAGAACAAGTCACATTTTAAAGGATCATACATTTCTGGAGATATGGCAATCTGCTCAAAACTTATTGAAGATAAGTAGATAAAATCTAAAATTCAGTTGAATTATTGTCAATTATCAATAAAAGATAAGCTCATTCATGAAAAAAAAAATTTCTTTAATAGGAGCAGGACAGATTGGTGGTACTTTAGCACACTTAATTGGAACTAAAGAAGTAGCCAATGAGGTTGTCCTTTTTGATGTTGCCAGCGGTATAGCTAAAGGAAAAGCCTTAGATATTGCCCAATCATCATCTGTTGATGGTTTTAATGTAAAATTTTCAGGTACAGATAATTATGAAGATATTAAAGACTCAGATGTAATTATAATAACTGCAGGAGTTCCAAGAAAACCAGGAATGAGTAGAGATGATTTATTAGGGATTAATTTAAAGATTATTAAACAAGTAGCAGAAGGAATAAAAAAAAATGCACCTAATGCTTTTGTTATATGCATCACAAATCCACTTGATGTAATGGTAATGGCATTTCAAAAATTTTCTAGTATGCCAGCTAATAAAGTAGTTGGAATGGCAGGAATTTTAGATAGCTCAAGATTTAAATTATTTCTATCAGAAGAGCTTAATGTTCCTGTAAAAGAAATAGACGCAATGGTAATGGGAGGTCATGGAGACACAATGGTACCATTACCAAGATTTACAAAAGTTTCAGGAAAACCTTTATTAGACTTGGTTAAAGAAGGCAAAATAACTCAAGAAAGATTAGAAGAAATAAATCAAAGAACAAGGGATGGTGGTGCTGAGATTGTAAAATATTTAGAAAAAGGATCAGCATTTTACGCACCCGCAGCATCAGGAGTTCAGATGGCAGAAGCATACTTAAAAGATGAAAAGAAGTTATTACCGTGTGCCATTCAATTAAATGGAGAGTATGGGGTAAGTAATGTTTATGCTGGCGTACCTGTAATCATTGGAAAAAATGGTGTAGAAAAAATAGAACAGATAGATCTAGATGAAAAAGAAAAAAAAGAATTTATGCATTCTATTGATGCTGTTAAAGCACTTTGGGAAGCCGCATCTAAAATAGATCCAGATCTTTCTAAATAATGAATATTCACGAACACCAGGCCAAACAAATTCTAAAAAAATATGGAGCGGTAGTACCCAAAGGAGTTTTTGCGTTTACAGTTGAAGACTTAATTGAAAAAGTAAAATCTTTAAAAACAGAAAAATTTGTTTTAAAAGCACAAATTCATGCTGGTGGACGAGGCAAAGCTGGAGGTGTAAAAATTTTAAACACAATTGATGAATTAAGTGCTGCTGCAAAAGAATTGCTTGGAAAAACACTCGTAACACATCAAACTGGCCCAGCAGGAAGAGAAGTAAAAAGATTATATGTAGAAGAGTCCTCTAATATTGATAAAGAATTCTATTTATCTTGTTTAGTAGATAGAGCAAGTTCAAAAATAGTATTCATATCCAGCGATCAAGGTGGAATGGACATTGAAGAAGTTGCAGAAAAAACTCCAGAAAAAATTATAACAACTAAAATAGATATTACCGATGAAATTTCTGATGTTGACTGTGAAAAAATAATTGCAATTTATGCTTTAGCAGATGATGCAAAAAAACAAGCAATAGCACTGATAAAATCAGTATATAAAATGTTTTTAGGCACAGACGCCAACATGGTTGAAGTTAACCCACTAATATTAACTAAAGAAAAAAAAATAATTTGTTTAGATGCAAAAGTTAATTTTGACTCTAATGCTTTATTTAGACATCCTGAAATAATCGAGCTTAGAGATTTAAATGAAGAAGATCCTGCAGAAATAGATGCGAGTAAACACGATCTTGCTTACATAAAGCTAGATGGAAGCATTGGCTGCATGGTCAATGGAGCAGGTCTTGCAATGGCAACAATGGATATAATTAAATTATATGGTGAAGAGCCAGCAAATTTTTTAGATGTTGGAGGAGGAGCTTCAAAAGAAAAAGTTTCAGCTGCTCTTAAGATTATTCTTTCGGACAAAAATGTTAAAGGCATATTAATAAACATTTTTGGGGGAATTATGAGATGTGATGTCCTTGCTCAAGGTGTTGTTGATGCTGCCAAAGAAATAAATATAAGTGTTCCATTAGTAGTTAGACTTGCAGGAACAAACTTTAAAGAAGGAAAAGAAATTTTAGATAATTCAGGATTAAAATTAATTTCAGCAGAAAATTTAGATGATGCTGCACAAAAAATAGTAGAGGCTATAAAATAGAATGTCAGTTTTAATTGATAAAAATACAAAAGTTATATGCCAAGGTTTTACAGGTACACATGGAACTTTTCATTCAGAACAAGCATTAAAATATGGAACTAATCTTGTGGGTGGAGTTACTCCAAAAAAGGGAGGACAAAAACATCTTGACCGTCCAGTATTTAATACTGTAGCTGAAGCAAAACAAGAAGTTGGCGCTGATGCAACTATGATTTATGTGCCAGCAAAATTTGCAGCGGCAGCTATTATAGAAGCAATTGATGCATCCATTGAGCTTATAGTTTGTATTACCGAAGGTGTACCAATTCAAGATATGCTTCGTGTAAAACAAAAGCTAAATAATTCAAAAAGCAGATTGATAGGACCTAATTGTCCAGGAATAATTACGCCTGATGAATGTAAGATTGGAATTATGCCTGGAAATATTCACAAGAAAGGTTCTGTTGGAATTGTTTCAAGATCTGGAACTTTAACTTATGAGGCAGTTGCACAAACAACTGAAAATGGATTAGGACAATCTACTTGTATAGGAATTGGTGGAGATCCGATAAATGGAACAAACTTTATTGATTGTTTAGATTTATTTTTAAATGATGCTGAGACGGAATCTATTCTTATGATTGGTGAAATTGGTGGTTCTGCAGAAGAAGAAGCGGCTGAATTTGTTAAAAACCATAAAATAAAAAAACCTATGGTTGGATTTGTTGCTGGAATAACAGCACCTCCAGGAAGAACAATGGGTCATGCAGGAGCTATTATTTCAGGTGGTAAGGGCGGAGCAGAAGATAAGATAAAAAAAATGGAAGAATGTGGAATTACAATTGCAAAATCACCATCAGAACTTGGCAAAACATTATTTAATAAATTATCTAATTGAAAATTATTTATCTGATATTATATCAATAGAATAGATGTCATCATCAAAAAATCTCGAATTCGAAAAAACTTCATTTCTTAGTAAGTCTAACAGTGCATTTATAGAGCAAATGTATTTAAAGTTTATAAATAAAGACAAAGATCTTCCTGAAAGCTGGCAAAATTATTTTGAGGGTATGAGTGAAGATTTAAGTATGATTGCCAAAGAAATTAATGGTCCATCATGGAATATAAAAAAAAAAATTGATATTGATGAAGTTGAAAAAAGGATTGAAGAAGATGAAAAAAAACTTTCTAATGAAGGCAACATTGCAAAAGTTAATTCAAAAGATTTAGTCAAAAGCAATATTAACTCAATTAGAGCTGTTGCGTTAATCAGAGCATATAGACAAAGAGGACATTTATTAGCTAAGCTTGATCCTCTAGGAATGATGGAAACAGAATATCTAGATGAACTTCATCCTGAGCATTATGGATTTAAAAAAGAAAATTATGATGAGAAAATTTATTTAGATGGCGTAATTAATAAAGAACACTCTTCTATAAAAGAAATATTAAATTTCCTAAATAAAACTTACTGTGGTCCAATTGGTTATGAATATATGCACATATCAAACCCAACAGAAAGAAAATGGCTTAGAGATAGAATTGAGCAAGATGAGAACTCTCTTCAATTTACGAAAAATGGTAAAGAAGCTATTTTAATGAAACTAATTCAAGCAGAAGGTTTTGAAAAATTTTTACATAAAAAATATGTGGGAACAAAAAGATTTGGTTTAGATGGGGGAGAAGGTTTAATACCTGCGCTAGAACAAATAATTAAAATTGGTGGGCAAGCTGAAGTTAAAGAAGTCAAAATTGGTATGTCTCATCGAGGAAGACTTAATGTATTAGCAAATGTATTACAAAAATCTTACAAAAGAATATTTAATGAATTTGCAGGAGATATTCAAACATCAGGGGAAGAAGGTGCGGGAGATGTAAAATACCATCTAGGGGCATCATCAAATAGAGAGTTTGATGGCAATTCTGTGCATGTTAGTCTTACAGATAACCCTTCACATTTAGAGGCAGTCAATCCTGTGGTACTTGGACAAACTCGAGCAAAACAATTTTTTCACAAAGATAAAGAAAGAAATAAAGTTATACCAATTCTGATACATGGAGATGCAGCCTTTGCTGGACAAGGAGTTGTGGCTGAATGTTTTGCCATGTCTGGTTTACCAGGCCATAATACAGGTGGTACAATTCATATTATTGTTAATAATCAAATAGGCTTTACTACAAGCCCAAGATTCGCAAGATCATCACCATATCCATCTGATGTTGCAAAAATGGTAGACGCTCCAATACTTCATGTGAATGGAGATGATCCAGAAGCAGTTGTTTATGCAACAAGGATTGCAACAGAATTTAGATTAAAATTTAATAGAGACGTAGTGGTTGATTTAATCTGCTATAGAAGATTTGGACATAATGAAGGAGACGAACCTTCTTTTACACAACCTCTGATGTATAAAAAAATTAGGTCTCACCCCACACCAGTTGAACTGTATGGGAAAAAATTAGTAAATGAAAATACACTTTCAGAAAGTGAGTTAAGTAAATTTAAAACAGATTTTAAAAATTTGCTTGATGATCAATATAAAAATGCAAAAGACTATAAACCAAAAATAGAATGGTATGAGGGAACATGGTCAAGATATAAACCAGAAAAAGGAAAAGATAAAAGAGGTGTAAGTGGCTATGATCAACAAAAACTTTTAGAAATTTCTGAAAAAATTAATGCAACTCCAGAAAAATTAAAATTACATAAAACTATTGTTAAAATTTTAGATGCTAGGAAAGCATCGGTATCTAATGGAAAAGGTATTGACTGGTCAACCGCTGAAGCACTAGCATTTGGATCATTGTTAGAAGAAGGTTATCCAGTAAGATTAGTTGGACAAGATTCTGGTAGAGGAACATTTAGTCAAAGACATTCAGTTTTGAGGAATCAAGAAGACAACTCTAGATATATACCTTTAAATAATATTTCAAAAAATCAAATGAGATACGAAATAGTTGATAGTTTTTTATCAGAATTAGCAGTTTTAGGTTTTGAGTATGGATATAGTTTAGTTGAACCTAATACTTTAACTATTTGGGAAGCACAATTTGGAGATTTTGCAAATGGAGCACAAGTAGTTATTGATCAGTTTATTGCATCAGGAGAAAGAAAATGGACTAGAGCATCTGGGCTAGTAATGCTTTTACCTCATGGATATGAAGGCCAAGGACCAGAACACTCTTCAGCAAGACTAGAAAGATTTTTACAACTATGCGCAAATGATAACTTACAAGTATTGAATTGTACAACTCCTGCAAATTATTATCATGCTTTAAGACGCCAAATGCATAGAGAATTTAGAAAGCCATTAATAATAATGACTCCAAAATCTTTATTAAGAAATAAGCATTGTGTTTCAAATATAGAAGACTTTGGTAAAGATAACTTTTTTCATAGAATTTTATGGGATCATGCACTAGATGAAGAAAATGGATTTATAAAATTAAAAGAAAGCTCAAAAATTAAAAAAGTAATTTTATGTTCAGGAAAAGTTTATTTTGATCTACTAGAAGCGAGAGAAAAACTTAAGAAAGACGATGTAGTGTTGTACAGAGTTGAACAACTTTATCCTTTTCCAGTTAAAAGTTTAGTTAGAGAAATCAAAAAGTATGCAAAAAATGCTAAATTTTATTGGTGCCAGGAAGAACCAAAAAATATGGGAGCATGGTTTTCTGTAAGAGATTATATACAATGGACATTAGAAACTATTAACGCTAATAATAAGGAAATTTCTTATATAGGAAGAAGTCCAGACGCGTCTCCAGCTACAGGGTTTGCAAAAAGACATATTTCACAACAGCAAGAAATTATTAACAAGGTTTTTGAATAAAAATGAGTGAAAAAATTTTAGTACCGGTTCTTGGAGAAAGTATTACTGAAGCGACAGTCGCTAAGTGGCTTAAGAAAGAAGGCGATACAGTGGTAGCTGATGAGGCAATTGTAGAACTAGAAACTGATAAAGTTAATTTAGAAGTGCCATCTCCAATTGATGGGGTTTTGTCCGAAATAAATTCTAAAGATGGAGAAACAGTCGAAGTAGGTGCTCTTCTTGGTATGATAAGTCAAAATGGAGCTCAACCATCTGAAAAAAAGATAATTACAAAAATTGAACCTAAGAAAACAGAAAATAATGTAGTTAATTTAGAAATTAAAAAAGAAGTTCCTAAAGTTTTTAAAGAACCTGAAGAGGAAGAGCCATTGGTATTAACCAATGAGGTTAAAGAGGAGAAAACTAATTCTTCAAATAATAATAATGAAATACTTTCACCAGCAGTAAGAAAAATTGTAGTTGAAAATAAAATTGATTTAAAAAAAGTT
>JADHPA010000013.1 GCA_016778675.1 Candidatus Pelagibacter sp.
CTTTTTTAATAAAGTCATATGCTTCATCCCATGAAGCTTCTTCAAATTTTCCATTTCTTTTAATTAAAGGAGTTTTTAACCTATCTGGATGATCGTAAAATCCAAATGCATATCTTCCTTTAATACAAGTGTGACCTGCGTTAACTTCAGATTCTTTAGGGGTAGAAATTGCAACAACTTTATTATCCTTAATTGATGCTTCTAAATTACATCCAACGCCACAGTAAGAGCAAGTAGTTCTAACTTTTTCATCTACAGCAACAGATTTTGATTGGAAAACATCAGAGATAGCATCTGTTGGACAAGTGTGCGCACAAGCACCACAAGATACACAAGACGAATCTCCGAACAAAGCATCGTTATCAGTTGTAATTTTAGATTCAAATCCTCTGCCACTCATTGTTAAAACAAAAGATCCTTGAATTTCGTCACAAGCACGAACACATCTTCCACAGTTAATACAATTGTCTAAATTCATTCTCATATAATCGTGAGATGTATCTTTAGTAATACCCTTGTGTTGCTTTGGACTGTTATATCTATGATCTGATATACCTAAGTCATTTGCAACATCTTGAAGTTCGCAATTATTATTTACTTCACAAGTTCCACATTCCATTGGGTGGTCAGTTAAAACTAGTTCGACAATATTTTTTCTAAGGCTTGTTAACGCTTCATTAGAAGTAAAGATATGTTGATTTTCAACTACTGGCGTATGACAAGAGGCTACAATTTTAGTTGGACCATCTTTTTCTAACGCAACTTCAACCGAACAAACACGACAAGCACCATATGGAGCTAAATTAGGATCATCACATAAAGTAGGAACTTTTTTTTCACCAAAGTAGCTTTTAACAAATTTTAAAATAGAAGTGTGATTTGCACTTATTTCATGCGGTTTTCCATCTATATAGGCTATTTTTCTTTTTTCAGAGCTCATTAATTATCCTTGACTATATCATTTTTCATTTCATCACCAAAGTATTTAAGAATATTCATTATTGGGGTAGGGATTGCTCCACAAAGTGCACACAAACAACCTTTTTGCATAGTTACTAGTAATTCATTGAGTAATTTAAGGGGTATTTTAGCAGTACCACTTTTGGCTTGGTCAAACATTTCTTTTCCTCGGTAAGAACCAAGTCTGCCGGGGAAACATTTTCCACAAGATTCTTCTGCTGAAAATTCAAATAAATGATGAATATACTCAACCATTGGAAAATCCTTTGGAATACTAACAACACTTGCATGTCCAAGCATAAAACCTTTTGCTGTAAACTCTTGAAAATCTAAATTTAAATTATCAATCTCACCTAAAGGGATCACACCACCTAAAGGTCCACCAATTTGAAAGGCCTTAACAGGTTTTGTATAACCACCTCCAATTTCATTAAATATTTTACTCATTGGTGTTCCCATATCAATTTCATAAACACCAGGGTTGTTAAAAAAACTATCAAGGCAAACAAGTTTTGTTCCAGCAGATTTTTTATTACCTATTGAAGAAAATTTTTCAGGTCCATTTATTAAAATACCAGCCGCGGCGGCTAATGTTTCAACATTGTTAACTACTGTTGGTTTTTTATACAAACCTTCTGTTACTGGAAAAGGAGGTCGAACATCTACTTCTGCTCTTCTACCTTCAATTGAAGCAATGAGTGCAGTTTCTTCACCACAAATATAAGCACCTTGACCAATACAAATACCAAGATCAAATGAAAAATCTGTTCCCAATATATTTTCTCCTAATAAATTTAATTTTTTTAATTCGTTAATACATCCATTGATCGCCTCAATAGATTTTGGATACTCACCTCTTATATATAAAACTCCCTCATCACTACCAATAACCATTCCACAAATGACCATTCCAAAAATAACTTTTAAAGGTTGATCTTCTAATAAATATCTATCTGAGAATGCACCTGAGTCACCTTCATCAGCATTGCAAATGACATATTTTTTATCACCCTTTGCTTTGCTGCAAAAATCCCATTTCATACCCGTTGGAAATCCCGCTCCACCTCTGCCAGTTAAATTAGAATCCAAAAGAGATTTAATTATTTCTTTTTTGTCAGTTTTTAAAAAGTTATTTAACTGATCTTTAAATTGACCAAAAGAAGAAAGTTTTTCATCCATTAAGAAGCTTGTCGTTGCATAGCTTTTTGAAAAAAATTTTTCTTGTTTAATCTCTTCACCATTTAAGATTTGATCTATTTTTTCAATGTCATTACCAGCGTAGTTTTCGCCATCATAATGAAAAGCTTTATTTTCATAACAATGTCCTAAACAAAACATTTCGCCAACTTTATCGTCACCCAACTTATCTTTAAGTGTTTTCTTTAATTGATCTTGAGTGCCAGCACACATACAAGCACTACCATTGCATACAAAAGCCTTCTTTTCTCTGTGGGAAGGTCTTAAAAATTCATAAAAACTCTCAGCACCATGAAGAGTTGAAACACCTAAATTGTGTTGTTTTGCTATATCTTTTATATCTTTAGGATTGTCGCTTAAAAGGTTTTCAGAAAGTTGCTTAAATAAATTATTTTTTAAGCCAATTCTACCCGACAAATTACTAATATTCTTTGACACAATTTCCTTTTTTTAAGTTAGCCCACAATAACTTTTTTGGTATTGGTGTAAATATTAAAACTATCACTTTTTACGAAACCAATCAGAGTTATGTTAAATTTATTAGCTAAATCGATTGCAAGACTTGTTGGCGCACCCACCCCAATCATTATACCAATATCATTCATTAAAACTTTCTGAACTAGCTCAAAATTAAGTCTCCCAGAGCAAGTGATGAATTGATCCAAGGGACTTATTTGGCCAGCGAGAAGGGTGCTGCCGATAAGTTTGTCCAAGGCATTATGACGACCCACATCTTCCTTAAGGTCGATTAATTCTCCACTAGCATTAAATAATCCACTCGCATGTATTCCACCAGTTTTACTAAATTCTGACTGATTTTTTTTCAATATTGAGGGCGATTGAATAATTATCTCTTTATTTATCTTTGGCAAATTTAGATCTGTTTTATTTGACTTAATAATTTCTAATGCATCTAAAGAAGATTTTCCACAAACCCCACATGATGAATTTGTTATAAAATCTCTTTTTATTTTTGTGATATCAATATTTTTTGAGTTATTCACAGTTGCTAAAATTTTATTTTGAATATTATATTGCCCAACTTTTTCACCATAACTCTCAATTGAATCAACATCTTTAATATTGGTGATTATTTGTTCATTAAATAAAAAACCTCGAACTAGATCTTTATCATTTCCAGGTGTTCGCATAGTGATTGATAAAATTTTAGTAATCCAATTATTTTTATCTTTATATTTTATAGAAATTTCTAAAGGTTCTTCTACTGAAACTAAGTCATCAATATTTTCAAATTTGTTAAGATTATATTTCAAAACTTTATATTTAGAGCTCATAAATTATTTTAAAGGATAATTTTTTTTTAGAATAAATTTATTAATAATAATTGCTAATAATAAAATTATAATACAGCCTAAGATTATTGGATTAATTAAATATTCATAAGAAGCGCTGCCAATTATAACCATAATAGGATTACCACCTGCTGGAGGATGGACAACATTTAGTAATATCATTAAAAAAACTCCAAAACCAACTGCGAGTGAAATATTGATATAAATAGGTAACGAAATAAAGTTTACAAAAAATACCCCAACAGCCGCAGTTAACAGATGACCAAAAAAAACATTTTTGGGTTGAGCAAAAGGACTGTCTGGAAAACCAAATAATAAAACCATTGAGGAGCCAAATGATCCAGCTAGAAAATATCCCAATGTACTTTTATAAGTAAGTAACGTTAAGACCCCAATTGTTAGTGTAGAAAAGAAACCAGCAATTATTGCTTTTTGTAAAAGAGGTTTGGTAATTTTTATCATTAAGAATTTAAAGCCTTTAAAACTGTTTTTAGGGGTAACAGCAAACATTCTTTTCTTGCTAAATTTTTTTTATCTAGGATTTCTTTAAAATCTCTCCATTCTTTGCTTAATAAAGCTTTAGTACCCTCAAATAAATTGCCACTTAATGAGATAAAAGATTTTATGTCATCGATTTTCTTGTTCTTAATTAGTCTAGAGAGCAAGCTAACGGATGCTTGGCAGTAAACACAAGATTTACATTGATAACCCATATCTATCACAATATCATTTTTGACAATTAAACTGATTTCCATTTCATCTCCACATAAGGGGTTCTTATTTTTAGATTTATGAGTGTAATTACTAACTGCTTTATTATTTTCAGTATGTGCAGCAATTTCTAAAATTCTAAGGTCCATTATATTTCTTTAATTAAAACTTTAATGTTTTATATTTTGTAAATGGATCATAGCAAGATTTTAGGCACAGTTCTAGCGGGAGGGAAATCGGTAAGGTTGGGCATGGATAAATCCCAAGTAAAATTGGCTGATAAGTTATTAATTGATTATATCCTATCTGAAATCATCGAAGAATTTAAAGAAATTCTAATTGTTGCAAACAAATCAATAGATTTTCAAAAATCTAATAAGATTTCGGTTATTGAAGATTTTAAAAAAGATTTAGGACCCTTAGGAGGAGTTTTTACTGCAATGAAGTGGATTAAAGATAATAATAAAGATTATCAGTGGGTTTCAACTTTCCCAACAGATTCTCCATTCTTTAAAAATAAGATATTAAAAGACTTTTTTAATGAAATTCACCCTGAAGAAAGTAAATTATTTTTTATCAAATCTAATAATACCAGGCATAATATATTTGGGTTATGGTCTTTAGAATTGATGAATAAGTTAGAGGAAGATTTAAATAAAGGAGAACGTAAAGTAGAGGTTTGGGCAAATAGCGTTGGTGTTAAAGTAATTAATATGGACTTTGAAAAAGATGATCCTTTTTTTAATATTAATACTAAAGAAGATTTAGAAAAAGCTAAAGCAAAGATAGGCAATGATTAGTTATCAAAACTCAAGAAACATTTTAAAAAGAGGAGTCATCAAAATAAAAGATGAAAAGATAAAAAGTATAAAATCATTAAATAGAATATTATCAGAAAATATTTATTCTCCCATTCATTATCCAGCAGGCAACAATGCAGCATTTGATGGTTTTGCAATTAATGCAAAAGACACAAATAATATAAAAAAAGGTATTAAGCAAAAATTCAAAATTATTGGCTCTATTGCAGCAGGAAACAAACCTTTTAAGAAAAAGATTCATAAATATGAAGCAGTAGAAATTATGACAGGTGGAATTATCCCAAAAGGTTTTGATACAATCATTCCAATTGAACAAATTATTTTTTACCCAAGCAAAAGTAATAGAAAATATATTTTAGTTAATCAAAAAATAAAAAAATATAACCATGTTAGATTTCAAGGATCAGATTATAAAAAAAAAGAATTAGTGTTAAAGAAAAATAACATCATTAAAGCTAATCATTTACTAGCATTTAAGACACTAGGTATTAAAAATATTACTGTAAAAAAGAAAATTAATATTGCATTTTTTTCAACTGGAAATGAAATATCAAATAAAGACAATGTTCCTTTTTGGCAAGTGAGAAATTCTAATGGTCCTTATTTAAATAATTTAAATAACAACTTTCTATTTAATTTTAAAAATGGTGGAATTTTAAGAGACAATCATCAAAAAATTTTTAAATCTAAAATAAATCAAATGTTGAAATCAGATACAGATATTATGATTACTTCAGGAGCGGTGTCAGCAGGCAAATTTGATTTTATACCGAGTGTTATAAATTCATTTAAACTATCTAACTACTTTAAAAATGTTGCCATTAGACCAGGTAAACCAGTATTGTTTGCAAAAATTAAAGGTAAAGAAAAAGTAATTTTTGGGTTACCTGGAAATCCAATTTCATCTGCAGCTTGTTTTAGATTTTTTGTTTATCCCTTTATTGAATATATTTTAAAGCTCGATGCAGAAAAACCATTAAAGGCAATTTTGAAAAATAGCTTTGACAAGAAGAAGAATTTTACCAGATTTGTAAAAAGTAAATTAAGTACAACCAAAAATGGAAAAATTGAAGTTGAAGTACTTCAGGGCCAAGAATCTTTTAGAATAAAATCATTTGTTAAGTCAAATAGCTGGTCTTTAATGCCAGCAGGTAAATCTAGATTTAAAAAAGGCGATATTATTGATTGTTTTTTTATTAACACCCCTAATCAAAATATAAGTTAGTTGAAAGCTATTTTGTTGTAGTCCTAATTAATACCTATTAAATAATCTGAACATGGATGAATTAAAAAATGAAAAGATAGCCATACCTGTTGTCTTATTGGCTGGGCTTATTTGGTCTTTTGGACCTTTAGTTGTCAGATACATGGATCAACCCAATCTAGTTCCATGGCAGTATATCTTTACAAGAGGATTAACTATTTTTTTAGTCTTAAATCTTTATCTTTTTTTTGAAGAGGGCAAAGATTTTTATAAAAATTATTTCAAAATTGGTATTTCAGGAGTTGTAGGTGGCACAGGACTTGGTATTGCAATGATTACCTTTATTTATTCAATCACGAATACAAGTGCTGCAGTAACTTTACTTTGTTTAGCGGCAATGCCATTTTTTACAGCTTTATTGGGTTTTTTATTCTTAAAAGAGAAAATTTCTTTAAATGTTTGGATAGCAATTATAATTGCAACTATCGGCATTATAATTATTGCATTTGGAAACACTGAACCAAGTTCTTTACTGGGGCTTATTTTTGGTATGACTTCTTCTATAGGCTTTTCAGTTTTCTCAGTAAGTCTTAGATGGAAAAAAGAAACACCAAAATTTACAACTGTAGCTTTTTCAGGTTTTTTCTGTTTTACCGTTGCAACAATTGTAATCCTAAGTAATGACATGCAATTTTTATCTTCAAGCTATAATGGTGCTTTGTTTTCTTTGCATGGAACTTTAGTTTGTATGGGATTAATTTTATATTCAATAGGCTCTAAAGCTATACCAGCAGCAGAACTTACCTTGCTATCGTTAACTGAAGTTATAGGTGGAATTTTTTGGGTTTGGATACCAATTTTAGGTATTAATGAGATACCATCAACCAATACTATAATAGGTGGCTTCTTTCTTTTTATGTCTATCATCTATTATAGTTTAACAATTAAATCCAACCGAAGATTTATAGCTTTAAATTAGAAACTTTAGATGGAAAGACCAGATTTTTTTACATTACACAATGGTGATAAAGCAAAACTACCATTCACTGATAAGGAGTATCAAAATAGAGTTAATGGATTAAGAGAAGCAATGAATAAAAATAATCTTGATATGATTATTTTAACCTCAATGCATAATATTGCTTATTACACTGGATTTATTTATTGTTCATTTGGCAGACCTTATGGCTGCATTGTAACAGAAAATAAAATCTCAACTATTTCTGCCAATATTGATGCCAGTCAACCTTGGAGAAGGTCTCACTGTGATAATGTAATTTATACTGACTGGAAAAGAGATAATTTTCTAAAAGCAATAGTTTCTATAATTGGTAGAGACGAACCGCCAAAAAGTATTGGTATAGAAAATGATCATGTAACTATTGATATTAAAGAAAAACTTAACTCTATTTTTACTTTTTCAACTTTTAGTGATGTTTCACAAGACTTAATGAAGCTTAGAATGATTAAATCCAAAGAAGAAATTGAAGTGATTAAAAATGGAGCAAGAATTGCTGATCTTGGAGGAGAAGAAATTGTTAAACATATTAAAGTTGGAGAAAGTGAACTTGAAATAGCAATTGCAGGCCGAGATAGAATGGAGCGAGAAATTGCCAAAACATATCCAGAAGCTGAATACATGGATACTTGGGTTTGGTTTCAGTCTGGCTTAAATACTGACGGAGCACACAATCCAAAAACTAATCGAAAATTAAAATCAGGTGATATTTTATCTTTAAATACTTTCCCAATGATTTCAGGTTATTACACAGCACTTGAGAGAACTTTATTTGTAAATGAAATAGACGATGCATCATTGAAAGCCTGGGAGGCTAATATAAAAGTACACAAAAGAGGTTTAGAGTTAATCAAACCAGGAGTTAAATGTTCTGACATCTGTCATGAATTAAATGAATTATTTGCAGAATTAGGTTATCTACAATACCGAACATTTGGCTACGGACATTCTTTTGGAGTTTTATCTCATTTCTATGGAAGAGAGGCAGGACTAGAACTTAGAGAAGATATTGATACGGTATTAGAAGAAAATATGGTGGTCTCAATGGAACCCATGATCATGATACCAGAAGGTAATCCTGGTGCAGGAGGATACAGAGAACACGATATTTTAGTTATAGGAAAAGATAGTGCTGAAAATATTACTAAGTTTCCTTTTGGACCAGAACATAATATTATTAAATCCTAAATTATGAGTGATAAGACTATAGTTAGCAGTTGGAACGAATGGGATCCTTTAAAACATGTAATTGTTGGTAAGGCTGATGGCACTTGTATTCCAGCACCAGAACCTGCATTAGATGCAAAGGTTCCAGAAGACAGTGATATGCGAGGTCAGTTTGGACCAAGAACTAAAGATACAGTCGATAAAGCCAATCAATTATTAAACGATTTTTCGAGCATGCTTGAAAAAAGAGGAATTAAAGTCGATAGACCAGACCCAATAGATTTTAATCAAAAAATTTCAACACCAGATTGGCAAGCAGAAACGATGTTTGGCTGTATGCCTCCACGAGATGTTTTGTTAACTGTAGGCAGTGAAATTTTAGAGGCGACAATGAGTTATCGATGCAGATGGTTTGAGTACCTATGTTACCGACCATTATTACAAAAATATTATAATGACGATCCAAATATGAGACACGAGTCTGCGCCTAAACCAAGGTTAACGGATGCAGATTACAGAAAAGATTATTTATCAGATAAAATTGGTATTCAAAAAAGATTAGAATGGACTGAAGACAAGTTTTTTGTAACAACTGAAGAAGAGCCATTATTTGATGCAGCAGATGTTTTAAGATTTGGTAAAGATTTAGTAGTGCAGCATGGATTTACTACTAATCTTAAAGGCATAGATTGGCTTAAAAGGCATTTCAAAGATCACAGAGTACACGCTGTAAATTTTCCAGGCGATCCTTATCCAATTCATATTGATGCAACCTTTACTCCTATTAAAGAAGGATTAATCATTAATAATCCTCAAAGAAGATTGCCAAAAGAACAAAGAAAATTATTTGAAAATAATGGATGGAAAATAATTGATAGTGTTCAGCCGGCACACAATGAACCACCTCCATTATGTTATTCTTCTACTTGGTTATCAATGAATGTATTGGTGCTTGATCCTAAAACAGTGTGTGTTGAAAAAAGTGAAGTATATCAAGCAGAACAATTAGATAAATTAGGAATGGAAGTAATCCCTGTTGATTTAAGAGAGGCATATGCATTTGGTGGAGGTCTCCATTGTTGTACAGCAGATGTTTACCGTGAAGGTGAACTTAAAGATTACTTTCCAAAACAATAATTATGGCAACAATTAAAACAAAAAGAGAGCGAGTTAAATTCGCCTCTGACAATGTCGCAGGAGCTTGTCCTGAAGTTTTAGATGCTTTAATGAAAGCTAACGAAGGAGATAGTGCACCCTATGGCAATGATGATTACTCTAAAGTTTTACAGGAAAAATTTTCTGAAATATTTGAAAAAGAAGTAATTGTTTATCCAACAGCATCAGGCACTGCCGCTAATGCTCTTGCATTATCAACTATGACACCTGTATTTGGTAATATTTATTGTCATAAACTAGCTCATATTAATACTGATGAATGTGGTGCTCCTGAGTTTTATACGGGTGGTGCTAAATTAATCCCTTTAACTGGCATTAATGGTAAAATTACTCCTGAAGAATTAGAAAAAAATATTAGTGGAACAGGTATTGTTCATCATACGCAACCCTCATCAGTAAGTATTACACAGGTATGTGAAACAGGTGAGGTTTATGAATTAGATGAAATTAAAAAAATAGCTGATGTAGCACACAAACATAAATTAAATATACATATGGACGGTGCAAGATTTGCTAATGCGTTAGTTGCTCTTAATTGTACACCTGCTGAAATGACATGGAAGTCAGGAATAGATGTTCTATCTTTCGGTGCTACAAAAAATGGTTGTATCGCAGCAGAAGCAATTATTTTTTTCAAACCAGAGTTAGTGGGTAATATTTCTTTTTTAATGAAGCGAGCAGGGCACCTATTATCTAAAATGCGTTTTGTCTCTGCCCAATTAGATGCATACATTTCAAATGATGTATGGTTAAAAAATGCTAAACAAGCAAATGAAATGGGTAAAAAGTTAAGTGATGGTTTAGTAAAACACAGTAGTATAAAACTTGCTTATCCAACACAAGCCAATGAAGTATTTGCAAAATTTCCAAGAGAAATGATTGAACACCTAAATTCACTTGGGTATAAAATGAATGAAGATGAGCTAGATGGCCAAGCAGTTCGTTTAGTTGCTGCATGGAATACTCAAAATTCAGATGTTGAGAGTTTTCTTGAAAGTATAAATCAATCTAAATAAACCTTAGAGAATGAGTTTAACTATTTCATCTCTATATTTTTCCCCAATTAAATCACTGTCTTTTCAAAATATTAAAAAAGCAACTATTAAAAAGCAAATTGGAATTTTACACGATAGAATTTTAGCATTTTCTAGAGGAGTGGATCTGACAAAGGCAAAACAAATAGAGCAAGATCCAACACAAAGAGAACTAATTAATTTTATGACTTTAAAAAATACACCTGCACTTAATAAATATAATTTTGAACTCAAAGATAATTGTATTTATTTATCAAAGAATACAAAAGAGATTATCTGCTCATCAATTGATAGTGAGGAGCAAAGACAAGAGTTTGCTAGTAAAATTATTGAGCTTGAAAAAGATTTAACCCAACCAAGTTATTTGCTTAAAAATGAGGCTTATCCCTTTTATGATACTACAAGTGGTGAAAGTGTGTCGAACACCATCTCACTGATAAATTTAAATAGCATTAAAGATTTTGAGTTAAAGATTAATCAAAAAATTGAGTTTGAGCGTTTTAGAGGAAATATTTATATCAAAGGTTTAAAAGCTTGGAAAGAAAGACAATGGCTTGGAAAAACTATTACAATTAATGATACTCAATTTAAAGTCTTAAGACATATCCCGAGATGTTCAGCAACGAATTTGAGAATTAATTCAGATGAACAAGATATCAATCTACCTTTAACACTCAGAAGAAATTATAATCATATAGATATGGGGGTTTATTTGCTGCCCTTGGAGGATGGAGAAATTTTTGAAGGAAATGAAGTTTTTTTATCTTAACTTGGATTGTCTTTTAAAAAATTAATATAATCTACAACTTCATCGTACTTAGTGTCTGGAATATCTTTATAACTT
Organism: Candidatus Pelagibacter sp.; assembly: GCA_016778675.1. Lineage (GTDB taxonomy): Bacteria > Pseudomonadota > Alphaproteobacteria > Pelagibacterales > Pelagibacteraceae > Pelagibacter. The sequence goes on from JADHPA010000013.1 coordinate 11,446, forward strand.
GCTTGAAATTTATTTTTTACACACAAGGCAACGTGTGCATAGGGGTTTCTGCCTTTAGGGTGATTTGGATGACTGGGAAGTTGTCCTACCAAATAATCGCCAGCTTCCTGTATCATTTTCCAGAGTTTACTTGCGTTTTCTTTATCCAAGTTTAGTTTTGAGAAGTTTTGTCAATTTTAAAATTTTCTAAAGCTGAAGTAGTTACCTCTGAGTCTTGATTGTTATCTATCTCTTTTTTTGCAAATTCTCTTTCTTTAAACTTTTGTTCTTTTATTAATTCTTCTTGTAATTTTAATTTTTGTTCTTGGTCAAACTTTTCTTCCCATTCTTTCAATTTAATATTTTCAATTTTTTTCTTTAATTCCTCTTGCTCTCTTAATTCTTTTAAAAATTTTTCTTTTTTTCTTCTTTCCTTTAATTCTTTGTTTTTTTGCTCTTCTTCTCTAACTCTTAAATCTAATTCTTTTCTATTTTGCTCTTCTTCTTTAAGCTTAAGCTCTTTTTCTTTTACTCTGAGATCTTTGTCAATTTGACCCAAATCTTCATCTTTTTTAATTAGTCTTTTATTTTCTATTTTAATAGACTCTTCTTTAATCTTTAATTCTTTATCTTTTAAATTTAATTTATTATTTTCTTTTTGAAGTTTTTCTTTCAAAATTTTTAATTCTTTTTGTTCTTTTAAAATCTCATTTTTTTCTTGAAGTTTTTTTAGCTTAATTTCTTTGATTTTTTTCTTTTCTAAGTTTTGTTTATATTTTGAATATGCATTACTTAAAGTATTGGTGGTAATAGAAGCTAGCTTAATTAAGCTAGACTTATTTTTTGAAGATTTAATTTTTTTTTTTTTTTTATCTTTTAAAGGCATATTTTAAAAAACTATTTGATCAAAGAAATTATTAATATTCAACTAGATTTATATTAATTTTTCTAAATACTGTCTAAAATGAGTTCAACCTATGATTGCTATTTTATGATTTTTAGTCTCTAAAGTTTACAAATTCTACAGGAAGACCAATATCAATTCCTCTAATGGCCGACATAGCTTCTTGAAGGTCATCTCTTTTTTTTCCTTCAACTCGTAGTTCTTCCCCTTGAATTTTGATTTGAATTTTAAGCTTTAGTTTTTTTATATCAGCTATAATTTTCTTAGCATTTTCTTGGTTAATACCCTCTTTAAGTTCACTAACCTGTCTAATAGATGAACCTGCTGCATTTTCTGAATTTTTTACAACAATTACTCTTGGATCTACTTTTCTTCTAATTAGATGAACTTGCAGCAATTCGTTAACTTGTTTTAACTTCAATTCGTCTGGAGCTAAAGTTGTGATTACTTGGTCCTTTCGCTCAATTGAGATATTAAGTCCTTTAAAATCAAACCGATTACCAATTTCTCTCAAGCAATTTGCTAAAGCATTATCAAATTCCTGGTGATTAATTTTACTGATTACATCAAATGAAGGCATAACTTTTTAATTGCTTATACAATAATGTATTTTTTAATTAGGGCAATCTCAATTAGCTCTATTTTAATGAAAGACAAATTATATCAATCAAAAAAGATCCAATTCTTGTTTTATCTCAAAAGTCACATAAATTAACATTATATGGAAAATTTAGTTAAAAAATTAGAAGAACAAATTAGCTTTCTCCAACACGAAATATCAAAAATGAGTGAGGAGCTATACTCCCAACAAAAAGAAATTAAAACTTTAAAACAGGAAATTTTAAATTTAAATAAAAGAATTAATGAGCTTAATGACGGATCAGACGCAAATATTATCACTGATAATAAGAAACCTCCTCATTACTAATTGAAAAAATAATGAATACAGAAGCCTATGACGTAATTATAGTTGGTGCAGGCGCTGCTGGCATGATGAGCGCTATAGAGGCTGGCAAAAGAGGTCGAAAAGTTCTTTTAGTAGATCACTCAAAGAAAATAGGAGAAAAAATTAGAATATCAGGAGGAGGGCGATGTAATTTTACCAACATTCATACAAAGCCTAATAAATTTATTTCTCAAAATCCAAAGTTTGTCATATCGGCATTAAATCAATATACACAAAATGATTTCATCAATTTAATTAAAAAACACAATATAAAATTTCATGAAAAGAAATTAGGACAACTGTTTTGCGATGAAAGTGCACAGCAAATTATTGATATGCTGTTGTTAGAATGTGAAAAAGCGAATGTAGTACTTAAAAAAGAAGTAATTGTTGACGATGTTGGAAAAAAAGATGAAGGGTACTTTATAACCACAAACTGCAATCAATACATTGCAAACTCCTTGATCATAGCAACGGGCGGTTTATCTATCCCCAAGATTGGTGCTAGTAACTTTGGTTATAAAATGGCTAAGAAATTTGATCTAGATATTGTTGAGACATTACCAGCGCTAGTTCCTTTAACGTTTAGTGAAAAAATTCTTGCTAAATGTAAAGAGCTTGCAGGCTTATCAGTTGAAGCTGTGGTTTCGTTTAAAAAGACATTTTTTGAAGAGGGCATGTTATTTACTCACAGAGGTTTAAGTGGACCCTCTGTATTGCAAATCTCTTCATATTGGAAATTAGGAGATAATATTAATATAAATTTAGCCCCAAAATTAAATCTATTTCAATCATTAGAGAGCAAGAAAAAATTGGAACCAAAAAAAGATATAAATTTAATCATTTCTGAAATTTTACCAAAACGTCTTGCACAAATAATATGTAAAGAGAATGAAGTTAGTGGTAATATTTGTGAATTATCTTCAAAAAAAATTAAACAATTAAGTGATGCTATAAATTCATGGGCAATTAATCCCACTGGTTCAGAAGGATACAGAACAGCAGAAGTTACCTTGGGAGGTGTAAATACTAACGAATTATCCTCAAAGACAATGATGGTTAAGAAACATTCAGGTTTATTCTTTATTGGAGAAGTGGTTGATGTTACTGGTCATTTAGGTGGTTATAATTTTCAATGGGCTTGGTCATCTGGATTTGTTGCTGGGCAATACGCCTAAATAATCTTATTTAAAAATTAGTAACTTGTGTATCTTCAGTTTTTTTAGGTTCATCTATATCTTCTGTACTAGGACTTAATTCTATTCCAACTGGTGTAATAGTTGATGGCATTGCAACGAACTGAGAGTCAGGATTCTCAATAACTTTTCTTACTGTGTTTCTATACAAGCCAAATAAACCAATAAGTATATGAAAAAACATTATAAAAACAAAAAATCCATTTAATCCAACAATATTCATAAAAATTGAACATAAAAACGGACCACTCATAGCGCCCATACCAAACGTAAATTGTAAACTAGCACCTGCTGCAACAAATTGTTCTTTAGGGATAAAGTCATTGGTGTGAGCGAGAATTAAAGAAAACATTGGCAAACTACAAAATGAAAATAAAATTAAGGATAAATAAAACCAAGTTTTATTAGTCGCTAATTCTCCAGGTAAATACATTTGTCTAGAAGCTAAAATTGCACAAAGCGCAAAAAAAGCTGCTCCAAAAGTTGAATAGATGATTACTTTTCTTCTATCAAACATGTCAGAAATTTTACCTATGGGCCATTGAGATACGGCACCAGAAATAGCTAATAAAAAAGTTACAACAGAAATTTGAAAAATTGTAAAATTCATTGATGCTGCGTATACTGCAAGTAATGTAAATAAAGCTGATTGAATGGTTCCATAAAAAAATGAACTAACCATTCCAAAGGGAGATGCAGCATAAACATCTTTTAAACTCATTCCTTTAACTTTTTTAAAGGTGGGGGGCTTCTTTTTAGTTAGTAAAATTGGTACCAGTGCAGCTGATGTAAGTACAGAAATTAAAATAAATGGCTCAAATTTAATTGGATCACTAAAATTTAAAAGAAACATACCAATTCCCATGGCACCATATAAAATAACCATATAGATAGAGAGAATACTACCTCTATTTTTATTAGTCGCTCTATCGTTTAACCAACTTTCAGTTACAGTATAAATTGAGACCATGCTTATTCCAGTGAGTACTCTTAAAATAAACCAGATATAGGGATTAACAAAAATTGAATGCATTAAAACAATAAGTGATGCAATAGATGCAAATGCTGCAAATACTCTAATGTGTCCTACGCTTGCTACAATATTAGGTATAATTTTTGCACCAATGAAATATCCAACAAAATAGCCTGACATCATAAAGCCAGTTGCCATTAAACTAAATTCTTCTGCAACCGCTCTAACGCCTAGCAGAGAGCCTTGAAACCCATAGGCCATCATTAGAAAACCCATGCCCGTAAAAAGTGCCCAAGAATTCTTTAATACTTTATTCATAAATTTGACCGTACATATTTCCCATGTACTTTTAAATCAAGTCTTAAATGTGATTTTATTATGATTTTTTTAGTTTGATAAATGAGTGAATAGCTATGGCTGTTATGATCACAACTCCACCTTGGATCGTCTCAAGGCTTGGTTGCTCTTTAATAATTAGCCATACCCAAATAGGGCCTATAATGGTCTCAAGTAAGAAAAATAAATTAACCTCAGCCGCAGGTATAAATCTTGGAGCAATCGTAACCAGCACAAAAGGGATTGCCACACATAAAATACACATTAAAGGTACTATAATTTGATCATTGCGAACTAGAGCAAAGGTTTCGATAAACATTAGAGCAAATAAAGCTACAATTAACTTACCAACTACTGCCGCAGGTATTAAATTTTTATCTTTTGCAGCTCTAATAGTAACTGCGCCAACAGCTAATCCTAGAGCAGTTATAAGACCTAAAATATCACCAAAAATATTACCCAACTGAATAGAGTCGTAAAATATATAAATTGCAGCCATAAAGGTTACAAAAATTGCAATCCAAGTTTTACGATCAGGCATTTCTTTTAAAAAAATACCTCCTAAGACTGCAGATAACATGGGTGCCATTGCAATCATGACTAAAGTGTTAGCAACATTAGTATTTTGTATAGAGACCACAAAGGTAATATTGGTAACGGAGAATGTCGCTATGTAAAGTAAACCATAATAACCACTAGCAAAAAGCATTTTAAAAAAGTTAATTCTATAGATTATTAACATTCCTAAAAAAACAGTAACAAAAGGAATTAAGCCTCGATAAAATACTAAGCCCCAAGTATCAACATTAGAAAGCCGAATAAATAAGCTATCGGGGGTGATAAACATTACTGCAACAAATGCAAGTAATGAACCTTTTTGTTGATCAGTTAAATTTTTCAAGCTTTTAATCCTTTCCAAAAAACCTTAGCAAGATTTATATTAGTTAGGTCATAATAAGTTTTTAAACCTGTCGGAGAAGTTACATTAATATCTCCATTTAATTTTTGATCGATAAAATCAATACCAGAAAAATAGACATTATTTTTCTTAAGGTCTTTTGCAATTATAGTTGAAATTTTCTTTTCAACCTGTGTTAGTTTAATTGAAATAGGAACTGCACCTTTGCTCATATTACTTAAGAACGAGCCTTTTTTAGGAACTCTAGAAATGGCACCAGAAATTTTACCATTGATAATAAAAACTCTTTTGTCACCAAACTTAATTTTAGATAAAAATTTTTGACACATAATATGCCCGTGTTTTTTTATAAAATTTTCAACCAATTTTTTATTAAGCTTACCCTTGATAAGATGAATATCATTTCCACTAAAACTATGTATGGGTTTAATAATCATTTCTTTATATTTTTTAAAAAATTTATAAACTTCCTGAAGGTCTCTAGTAAAAATAGTTGCTGGCATAAATTTTTGAAATTTTGCTGAATATAATTTTTCAGAAACATTTCTAACTGTCGTTGGATTATTAATAACCTTAACTTTATTTTTTATTTTATCCAAGATGTAGGTTGTAGTGATGTATTCTAAGTTAAAAGGAGGGTCTTGACGTATTAAGATATATTTACACTTTGAAAGATCTAAAGTTTGTTTACTTTTAATCTTAAAAAAATTTTTATTTGTATAATTAAATTCTATAAAAAAACCTTTAGCTAAAACCTTATCATTGATAATAGATAGATCCTTAGGGTCATAATGGAATATCTTATAATTTAATCTTTGAGCCTCTACCGCTAAAAATACACTTGTATCACTTTTTGGATTTAATTTTGAGGGATGGTTAGCTTGAATACCAACTATTTTACTTGTCATATAAGTCATTTAAATTTTCATTTTTAGAAAATTTATTTATCATATGATCTGCGTTTGTTGTCTTATTATCAATTAATTTATCTAGGTGATTTAAAAATTTCACTTCACTTTCTCCAGATTTACTTAAAACATCTCTTGTTTTAAGACCTTTTTTAGAAATCCCAAGTAAAATTGAAGACCAGTAAAGTAAATCTTTACCCATTAATTCTGTATTAAAACCTTTTTTTGGAGCCTCAAGGTAGGCATTAATAATTTTGTTTTTATCCCACTTAGAAATTAAATCATATGCTTCATCTAAATTACCATACAAAATTCCAGTGTTAAAAGCTGGACCTGAACATAAGCAGTCCCACCCACAAGTGTCCATTGATCTTAATTCAATATATTTTTTTAATCTATTTTCAGTAAAGATTGTACTCAAGTGAATTGCTAGATCATCTTCAGTAGGAACTCTATTATTGATCTCTTTAATTTTACCATCCATAAAATCTTGAAAGGTATAATTGTTTCCAGATAAGTACTCTTTATTTTCT
>JADHPA010000014.1 GCA_016778675.1 Candidatus Pelagibacter sp.
AATGAACCTACTTGATGACTTAAAAAAACTATTCCATAAAGAATACCAAGATATTTTGTTCCAAAAATATGAGCAACTATTCCACTTGTAGCAGGTACTGTTGAAAGCCATAAAAAACCAAAACTTGCACCAAAGATAAATGCATTAATGTTACTTGCGGGTAAAAATATGAATAATATAATTGAAATTCCTCTCAATGCATAAATAGAACTTAAGATAATTTTTTTACTAATTTTTGTTGATAGATATCCACTTAATAAAGAACCAAATATATTAAATAATCCAATTAATGACAATATTGCAGCAGCCGTCCAGCTTTCTAAACCTCTATCTATTACGTATTTTGGGACGTGTGTTCCAACTAAAGTTATATGAAAACCACATACAAAAAACCCTGAGACTAAAAGTATATAACTTTTGTTTTTGAAAGCTTCCTTAAATGCCTCTATGGCGCTTTGATTGTTTGGTTTTTCAATGGATTGAGCTAAAGAAGGAGATCTAACAAAGAAAGCCACTATAAGTCCAATAAATAAAAATATCGTGAATACAAAAAGTGTGTCCACCCATCCATTTTTAATTAACGAATAACTCGTATAAAGCGGAGAGATAAAATATCCTAAAGAACCAACGGCTGTCACTATACTCATTGCTATAGTTCTGTTTGATAGTGGAAAATGTTTTCCAACAATGGACATTGGAATACTAATTGCAGTTCCACCCAAACCAATTCCAACTAAAAGTCCTAAATCTATCTGAAAAAAAATTCCAGTATTTGGACCAGCATATAAAAAATAAATTCCTAAAATATAAAAAATAAAAGCTAAACAAATCGCTTTATGTCCACCATATTTGTCTGCAATGGCTCCAAATATAGGACCAGTTAAACCCCACATTAACATTTGAATGCCAATTGCTAATCCAGATTGAGTTATTGAGATATCCAGATCATTTTTAAAATCCATAAAAAACAAACCAAAAGTTTGTCTAACTCCAAGAGAAATTAAAACTACAATACAGGCTGCAATCAGCGTTATTAAAGCTGTTCTATTTTGAATAAATTTTTCTGAACTCATTTAACGTGTTTAATAGATCTTTTTAAATTATCAATGAGATCTTTTGGATCCTCTAAACCAATATGTAATCTAACTAAATGTTCATCTTTTGCTAATTTTAAATATTTTCTATTGCCCTGTTCTCTTTTGTCTTGATATAAAGCCAAACTTTCAAACCCACCCCAACTATAACCATAGCCAAATAACTTAAGAGAATTTACAAATTTGATCACAGAATTCTTATTTTTAGATTTTATTTTAAGACCCATTAATCCTGATGCACCAGAATAATATTTTTTCCACATTCTAAAATTGAATGAATCTTTTTTGTGGGGATATAAAAGTTTTATATTTTTGTAATTAGACAAAAATTCTGCAACTAACTTTGCATTTTTTTGATGTCTATCTAACCTAACATCTAAAGTCCTAAGGCCCCTTGTTATTAAATACGCATCATCTGGTCCAAGTCTTAGACCGGTAATTTTATTTGTTTTTTCAACTTGTTTAAAAACTTTTTTATTAACAGCTAAAGTTCCACCCATTACATCTGAGTGTCCTGAGTAATATTTAGTAGCTGATACTATAGACATATCAAATCCTAAGTTCATAGGTTTTAAAAAATATGGGGTTGCCCAAGTATTATCAATTGCAGTTAAAACTTTATTCTTTTTTGCAATTGAAACTATTTTACCTAAATCTTGAAAATCAAATGTGTTACTTCCTGGATTTTCAACAAAAATTAATTTAGTTTTTTTTGTAATTGCTTTTTCTAAAGTTTTCAGATCATGTGGGTTATAAAAAATTGATTTTATATTAAACTCACTTAAAAAATTTTCTGTTAAAATTCTTGTTGGTGAATATGTGGGATCAGCCACAATAATTTCATCACCCGGTCGGGTAACACTGAAGATTGACAAAAAAACTGCACCAAATCCTGTTGGAGTTAAAAAAACATGATAAGCCTCTTCAATTTCTTTAAGAATTTGTGATAAAATATGTGTTGTTGATGTACCTTGTCTTCCATAATCAAAATGTCCACCTGTTGGATCTTTTTTGCTTTTCTCTTGCATTTTTCTAATATCTTGCATGGATTTGAAGATAATAGTTGATGCTCGAACAATTGGAGGGTTGACTGACTGATTATGGTAATCTTTAGCTGTATGTTTAATGAATGTCTTAAAAGATTTAGTCATAAAAAATTTGATAAGTTCATGGGAGAATGCTATATCCCTCGAATTACGTCAATAAAATTAATTATAGGATAGTATGGGTTACCCAAAAAAACATAGAGGTCGAAGAAAACAGGGTTCTAAAAAAAGAAGAGCTAAAAGAAAAAATAAAAAGAAATAGTTCTTTCAATGGATAAGATTGCTAAGGTTAAATCCATAAGTATTTGGGTGTTCATTATTCCATTTATAGCAGTAAATGCTTGTCTAATATTAATCACTCAATTCCACTCTTTATTTCCAAATCAAGAGCACATAGTACATAATTCATTATGGCCTTATTTGGATGGTGGCCTATCTATCAGTAGAGCTGCAAGACCTTATCCTAGTTGGTTAATATTTAAACCAGCAATGTTTTTGACATCATTTTTGCTTATTAAATATTGGTATTATAACCGTGATATAATTTTAAATTTTAATGAAAACTATAAACATCTTAAAAAAATAATTTTTTTTGGTGTAGGTTCTGCTGTAGCTTTAAGTGTTCATTCAATATTTCTTGGGATTGAATTTGATAATAATTTATACAAACTATTTAGAAGAGTAATAATGTTAGTTTTTATTATATTTGAAATCACAGCACAAGCTTATCTGGTTGCTGCACTATATTCTTTTAAAGAAAAATTATCTAAATTTATAAATATTAAAGTTTTAAAATTAAAATTAATTTTAGTTTCAGTATTAATTATTGTTGCTGTAATTGCTATACCAGTGATTAGTTGGCCAGGAAGTTCCTTTAAATTTGTCAAACATGCACTTGAATGGGATTATTTTTTAGGTGTTATAACATTTTATCTATTAACTTATTTCATGTGGAAAAAAAAAATTAATTAGTTATCCACCCACCCCCAAGAACTTTATACCCATTATTATTTTTTGAATAAAAAACACACGCTTGACCTGGAGCAATACCATGCTCCTCTTCTAATAAAAGAACATTAGCTGTAGTGCTGTTTATATCAATTTTAGCTTTTATTAGTCTTCCAGTGGATCTAACTTTGACTAATAATTCTTTTTCGAAATCTTTATGATTATTAGTAATAATATTTAAATCTTTTAAATTTATTTCTGTTTTAACAAGATGCTCTTTAGAGCCAACGATTATTTCATTTTTATCAGCAATTATTTTTATTACATACAAAGGATTTTTATCAGAAACACCAATTCCTTTTCTTTGGCCAATTGTATAGTTAATTATGCCATCATGTACTCCTATTACATCACCGTTAATATTCTTGATGTTGCCTTTGCTAAAAGAATTAGGTCTAAATTTTTCTATAACAGAAGCATAATCACCATTTGGAACAAAACAAATATCCTGACTGTCCGGTTTATCTGCAACATTAAGATCTAAATCTCTTGCTATTTTTCTAGTTTCATCTTTTAGCAAGTTTCCAAGTGGAAATCTTAGAAAATTTAATTGATCTTTTGTTGTATTGAATAGAAAATAACTTTGATCTCTATTTAAGTCAATTCCACGATACATATCAGTATTATCAAAGTCTGTTATACTTTTTACGTAGTGTCCTGTAACTAGTGCGTCAGCTTTTAACCTTTTTGCTTCTTTAAACAAATCTGTAAACTTAACTGTTTTATTACATTGAACACAAGGAATGGGTGTTTCTCCATTTAGATAGCTATCAATAAAGTTATCAATAACTCCCTCTTTAAATTTATTTTGATAATATAAAATTTTATGTTCAATTTTTAATTTATCAGCTACCCTTTTTGCATCCATAATATCTTGTCCGGCACAGCATTGTTTTGAAGATGCGGTTTCTTTATTATCATTGTAGAGCTTTAGTGTTATTCCAATAACGTTATAGCCCTCGTTTTTCATCATCGCTGCAACTGTTGAGGAGTCGACTCCTCCAGACATAGCAACAACAACTAACGTATCTTTTGGATCTTTGGCTATTCCAATTGAATTCAATTTTGTCATATTTAATAATATTTATTAGTATATTATCTATAAGTAAATTAATGATTTTAGATTTTGAACCTGGTGACAAAGTAACTAATCCTGACAACAAAGAATGGGGTATTGGACAAGTTCAATCAATAATTAATGGTAAAGTTACAGTAAATTTTGAAAATGTAGGAAAAAAAGTAATCAATTCTAAACTAATAAAATTAAAAAAATTATATAAATGAATTTAGAAGAAAAAAAGAAAATAACCCTTTCGTTAATAGATACTTTTAATAAAGCAGGAAAAGTAGCTTTGGATCTTAGAGAAGCAGGATTAATAAAAGAAACTAAGTCGGACAGTACGCCTGTAAGTAATGGAGATATTGAGGTTAATAAACTTCTTACTAAGAAAATAAAAGAGATTACACCTAATATTATAATTGTTTCAGAAGAGAGTGCAAATCACAAGCAGGATATTAATTTAAATAATTTCTGGTTAATAGATCCAATAGATGGGACTAGGGATTACATAAATAATAGAAATGAATTTACTCTCAATGCATCATTAATCTTAGATAAAAAACCAGCAATTGGAATTATAACTGCTCCTGCAAAGAATAGAATTTTTTACTCTTATGGATTATCACATAGTTATGAGTTGATTAACGCTCAAGAAATTCAATTAATAAATAAAAAAAAAAATCATGATACAATAACAGCTGTAAGTTATTCTAATGAATTGAAACCAGAGATTTTAGAAATACATAAAAAAAATAATATTAGCTCATATCAAAAAATGAAAAGCTCCTTGAAATTTTGTGTAATTGCTGCTGGTGAATTTGATATGTATGTTGCTGAGCCTAGAGCTTGTGAGTGGGACATTGCAGCGGGGCACGCAATACTTGAACATGCAGGAGGTAAAATAACAGATTTTAATGGTCGTGAAATACTTTATGGTAAACCGAGTTTTAAAAACCCAAGTTTAATTTTAAAAAGTAAAAATATACTGTAATGGATGAACAATTAAGAATAATATTGATTATAATAGTTTCAGTTTCAATATTTGGTCTTGTAACTTTTGTATTTGTAAGAAATTATATCAAAAATATTATCAACCAATTAGTTAAGGAAGATAAAAAAAAATCAAAGTAGTTTAATTATCTTTAAATAGTCAGCTTGATCAATATCCATTATTCTTTTTGATGTTTCAAAGTCAAAACCATTTCTAGCAAGCAAAGAAATGTCTTTTTTGTAAAATAAAGGTCTATTGTCTTCTGCTCTAGCAGGTCCAATTCTCTTTTTTTTACAAATCTTTATACCTGAGAAAAAATCTTGATCAGAATTATCCTCTTTAATCTTATCAATAGTTTCTTTGATGTAGGTGTCATCAATGCCCTTTACCATTAAGTAGTTTCTAATTTTATTAATTGAGCTACCTCTTTGAATAAGACTTCTTGATTTACTTTCTGAATAAAATTTATCACTAATAAATTTACTTTTTTCAAGATCTACTAAAACAATATCTATCAAGTCAGTAATATCTTGTTTTTTAACGTTAGGGACATTTGCTTTTAAATATTTTTTTAATAAGTAGGTTCGTAGTTGTTGTTTTGAAGGAGCATATTTTTCTATATAAGCGAAGGAAAAATTTCTCATTTCTTCCATGGTAACTTCTAGTGTTTTTTTTCTATTTCTTATGGGAATCATGTTATCTTGTAATATAATACACTAAAAAATGATTGATCAAATTTATACATATTTTACTATTGAGATGATTTTTCTATGGTTGAATTTAGGTGTTTTGCCATTCTGGCTAGTATTAATAATTTTTCCACAATCACAAATATGTAAAGTTTTTATAACGTCAATTTTTCCTATTTCTATAATAAGCTTGGTTTATTCTTATTTGTTATATTCATTGTTTAATGATGGTTATGATTTTCTAGGAAATTTTGAGCTTTATTTAGGGTTAAGCTCAATTTTAAATCTATTTTCAGATAGATCTTTTTTAATCTTATTTTGGTGTCATTTTTTAGCTATAAATTTATTTTGTGGTGGATGGATCGTTAAAGACTCTCAAAAATTTGGTATCAATAAGATATTGATAACTTTACCTCTCATATTAACTTATTTTATTGGACCAATAGGAATTACTATTTATTGGTTTATAAGAATTTTTTATTCAAAAAAAATAAGTCTATATGACTAAGGAATTAGAATTCTATTTTGATTTTATAAGTCCATATGCATACCTGGCTCATAAAAAAATCCAGTCACTTCCAAGCAGTATTAGAACAAGTTATAAGCCTATATTGTTAGGTGGTCTTCACAATTTAGAGGGAATAACAGCTCCCGCATTTATAAAATCAAAATTAAAAAATATGATTAATGACTGTAATCTTGTTGCAAAAAAATTTAATTTTAATTTTAAGTGGAATGATAAGTTTCCCCTAAACTCATTAAATATCATGCGTGGTTATTTTTCAGTGAATTCAACTGTTAAAGACCAGTATGTAAATACAATGTTTGATGCATATTGGAAAAACAATTTAGATATTACTGATGAAAAGATATTAATTACTCTTCTTAAAGATTGCAAAATTGATCCTGATCAATTTTTTGAAACAATTAAAGAACAAATGATTAAAGATAAATTAAAAGAGGCTACGAAAGATGCTCACAAAAAAGGAATATTTGGTGCACCAACTTTTATGATTAATAATAAAATATTTTGGGGTCAAGATCGATTGGAGTATGCACTAGACGAATATAGTAGTTAGGTTAGACTATTTCAAAATCACTTTGACTAATTGCAGCAAATCCACCATCAATATGTGAAACCTTTTCAAAGCCCATTTCTTTTAAAGATTTTGCAGCAAGAGCAGATCTTAAACCACCCGCACAAAATAAAACCATTTCTTTATTCATGTCCAGCTTACCATCTTTGAAATAAGCACTATTTGGATCTAACCAAAATTCTAACATTCCTCTGGGAATATGGTTAGAGTTTTCAACTCTACCCATTTTATCCAATTCACCTTTTTCTCTAATATCAATTAAATTACATTTTCCTTCATTGGACAGCTTTAAAGCCTCTGCAGGAGTAATAGTTTTAATTTCTTTAAGTGCCTCAGAAACAAGAGTTTGTGATGATTTAATAGTCATAATACTGTAAAAATATAATCATAAACAATTATATGAAAAAAACCATCCTTAAAAAATTATTTATCAAAATTTCAAAATTTTTAGGATATCAGATTATTGATCAGGCAAATTTTTACTCCCCCACTCTTGATAAGGAATTAAGTAATGATCTCTCTTCAATTAACAAAAAATCTATTGTTTTGCCACTAGGCGAAGTTCCAATTACTAAAAAAGTAAAATCTGTACTGTTAATTTTTAGAACTAATACAGATATTGAGATTTGGGATCAAAATAAAAGAAGATTATTTGAAAAGCCAAAAATTGAATATTCATTAAGATCTTTAAATTCACTGATTAAATCAATTAAATTTTCTAAAAACAAATATTCTAATATAAATTTCAAAATGATAATTGTAGATGACAAGTCAAAAAAAGAAAACTTTGAAAAAATAGAAAAATTAGTAAATAAAAGTAATCTAGATATTAATATTATTTCAGTAGATCATGAAAAATATAAAAATAAAATTAAGCCACAAAAAACTCATCAAACTTTTTCAAATTTGGCAAGCTTGCTTCAATGTTTTGAATTAGGAAAAAAATATGGTGAAGATTTAATTTACTTTGTAGAGGATGACTATTTACATTTTGAGTCAATGTTAGAAGAAATGATTGCATCTTATGAAAGAATTGCTTCCCAGGTTAATAGAGATATTTTTATGTGTCCTGCTGATTATCCTTATCTTTATATGAATAATCAAAAGAGTAATATTATAATTGGTAATAAGCGACATTGGCGTACAATCAATCAGACCTTATGTACTTTTCTGACAACTAAAATTTTACTTAATAAATATTGGGAAAACTTTAATAAAACTTGTCTAGATCGACATGATCCTTTTGAAAAATATTTAAATGATATTTATAAAGATGAATTTTGTATATCACCTTTAAAGAGTTTATCTTTGCATTTAACCAACATAAACTCCAGTTATGGTCTGTCCCCTTTTATAGATTATAAAAAACTATGGGATGCAAATGAAGTAGTTGATGCTTAAGATAAATTCTAAAGCTCCTAATTTTAATCTAGTTTCTACTAATGGTAGTTCGTATTCATTAAAAAATTCTATTGGAAAATATGTAGTTCTATATTTTTATCCAAAAGATGATACTCCAGGATGCACTATTGAGACTAAAGACTTTAATAAATTATTATCCAAATTTAAAAAACTTAATTGTGAGGTATTTGGTATTTCAAAAGATAACCTTAAAAGTCATCATAAATTTAAAGAAAAATATAAAATTAGATTTGATCTTTTAGTAGATGAAGAAATTAAAATTGTAAAAAGTTATAAAGTTTGGGCTAAAAAAAAATTTATGGGTAAAGAGTTTATGGGTGTAGTTAGAAGTACATTTTTGATTGATCCTAAGGGTAAAATTGTAAAAATTTGGGACAATGTAAAAGTTAAAGATCATGCACAAGTAGTCTTGAGTACCCTAAAAGACCTTTAGAAATAAAAAAGGCCCCAATTAAGGGGCCCCTTTTCAACTATAAGAGAGCAATAGTTATATTTTTAATCTCTAATTGCGTAAGCAATTACACCTGTTTCTGAAACGTCTGTTCCTTTTGTTTCAGCTTCTTTACTTAATCTTAGACCAACAGTTGCCTTCATAATCGACCACACAATGTAGGAAATAAAGAAGATAAATATATTAACTGCTAGTACTCCAATTAACTGAGCGCTAAAAGAAGCATCAGGGTTAGTTGCTGGTACAATTAATGTTCCCCAGATACCTGCGAACAAGTGAGCAGGGATAGCTCCTACAACATCATCAATTTGTAAAGCAAATAATAATTTAGTACCATAGACAACAATTACACCCCCTACACCACCAATTAAGATAGCAGCTAATGGTGATGGCATTAATGGTTCAGCTGTAATTGCAACAAGTCCACCAATACATCCGTTAAGCATCTGTACAACGTCAGTTTTTCCAAATCCTAATCTTGTAACTGTTGCAGCAGCCATTACACCACCAGCTCCAGCTAAGAACGTATTAATAAAGATTGTTGACACAGCAATTGCATCAGCAGCAGTTCCCATAGCTAGTTGTGAACCACCATTGAAACCAAACCAACCTAACCATAAAATAAATACACCAACTGTAACTAATGGAATTGATGAAGCAGCAAATGGCTTAATAGGAGCTGGCGCACCTGACTTTGTAAATCTTCCAAGTCTTGGTCCAATTATTATTGCGCCCGCTAAAGCTGCGGCACCACCAGTTGAGTGCACAAGAGTTGAACCAGCAAAATCAGAAAAACCTAATTCTGCTAACCAGCCTCCACCCCACTGCCAACCCATTACGATTGGATATAAAATTCCAGCTAAAATTGCTGCAAATAAAAAGAATGGCCATAATTTAATTCTTTCAGCCATTGCACCTGATACAATAGATACTGTAGTTGCACAAAATACCATCTGGAAATACCAATCAGATCCATCTGAATAACCTGTTTCAATTGCACTACTATCAGACCAAGGAATAATAGTTCCTATATATCCACCTTCTGGTATGCCGTAAGCTAAATTATAACCTACTAACCAGAACATTATTCCAGCTATTGAAAATAAACCGATATTTTTTGCACAAATTACTGATACACTTTTTGAAGTTACCATCCCAGATTCTAGCATTGCAAAACCCGCCGCCATGAACATGACAAGGAAACCACAAATTAAAAATAATAGAGTATTAAAAATAAACCCTACTTCTGCTGAAACTGTAGTCTCAGCATTTCCGATACTTGTTAAGCCCATTAATATTACTAATGAATATAAAGGTGCTGTTATTAGTTTAATCATTTTAGTCATAAGACCTCCCGTTAATGAAAAAACTTATAATTTAATGACTTATAAAAACTAACGCTGATTAGGTAAAATAGCTATGCAGTATTCGCATATAGAAACGGCCTAATTGCTTACACTTAAAACATTTAGGCCGTTTAAAAAAAAGTGTTATTTATTGAATACTTCTTTTAATGCTTTTGCTGGTAAGAATTTAACTTTTTGAGAGGCTCCGATTTGAATTTGCTCTCCAGTTCTTGGATTTCTTCCAACTCTAGCTTTTCTTTTTGCTACTTTATAAGTACCAAATCCAGCGATCTTAACTGAATCATCGCCTTTTAAAGCATCTAGAATAGTGTTTGTTATCGTATCAAAAGTACGCTCTGCATCAGCTTTACTTAGGTTTAAAGAACCTGAAAGTTTAGCGATTAGTTGTTTTTTGTTCATTTATTTAGCTCCGGTTTTATTGGTTATTTTCACATAATTTACATAAAACCTTATAAATCAAGCTTTTTATTAGTATCTCTTAAAATAAAAACCCCAACATATTGTGATTAATTAAATAAACGTTGATTTTAAAAGGTTATTTAAGAAATGTAATTGTTAAAAAACTTAAATAAACCAACATCTTTTAGGTCATTAAATGTGGTGAAAAACATCAATGATAACAATAAAAACATACCGATTCGAAAGAAACCTTCTTGTGTTTTTTGTGATAAGGGACGACCTAATATTTTTTCAATTCCATAAAACATTAAATGTCCACCATCAAGCATTGGAATTGGAAACAAATTGATTAGCCCTAAACTTATAGAAATATAGGCCATTAAACTAATAAAAGGTAAAATACCAAATTCTGCAACCTGTCCACTTATTTTTGCAATTCTTATGGGTCCACCTAATTGTGAGCTATCACCATTTCCAGCGATCATACTACCTAAGTATTTAAGTGATGAGGTAGTCACATAATAAACCTCATTAACAGCATAATATATAGCTTTAGAGGGACCAAGTTTTACATGGTTTACTTCATTATTGTAAGCTCCAAGTTTTATGCCAATCATTCTTTTATTGATTTTATTACCAAGATTGTCTTCGCTGTTAACTAAATTGGGCTTAACTCTAAAAATTAGTTCTTGATCAAATCTTTTTATAGTAAAGCTTATAAATTCATCAGTAGACATGGTGATAAATTTAGAGACATCCATTATGCTTTTTACCTCATTGCCATCAATTGAAATCACAATATCATTATCTTTTAGGCCTGCTACCATTGCAGGACTATCTTTTTGAACTTCATTAATCACAGCTGGAGTAAAGTCTTTGCCAGCAAATGTATAAATTGAAAAAAATATCAAAATTGCTAATAAAAAATTAGCTAAAGGGCCACCAAAAACAATTAAAGCTCTTTGATATAAAGGCTTTAATACAAATAATTTTTCTTGATCTTCTTTACTATATTCTTTTATAATTTTTTCATTATCAGCTTGGCTATAAACATTTCTATCACCAAAAAATTTAACATATCCACCAAGTGGTATGACACAGATCTTCCATCGCGTACCAGATTTATCATTCCAACCAAATATTTCTTTTCCAAATCCAATGGAAAAATCAGTAACCCCTACTCCATAGCGTTTAGCAAAATAATAGTGCCCATATTCATGGATAAAAACCACTACAACAATTAGAGCTATAAAGGGTAAAATATAAGATAACATAATGATGGTTTATAATACTGTTTTTAAACTAAATTTCTAGCTCTTAATATTATAACCTTTTTTAAGCAAGATGCTCACAAGTGTAATACAGACCATTAAGAAGAAGACCATTGAGCTGATACTGATCCAGATATTAAAATCAGACACCCCATAAAAAGAAAATCTTAAACCATCAATTAAATAAACCACAGGATTAAAATAAGAAACTGTTTGCCAAAACGGTGGCAGCATATCAAGAGAGTATAAACTTCCTCCAAGAAAAACCATGGGTGTAATAACTAACGACGGGATTATAGACATTTGTTCGAAGTTTTTACTAACAACACCAATTAAGAAACCAAATAATGCAAAGGTAAAAGAAACCAAAACTAATAAAAATATCATCAACGTTGGATATTTGACTGTGACATCAGCAAAAAAGGATGCGGTGGTATAAATTACAGTTCCAACGATTAATGTTTTGGTAGCTCCTGCTCCAACAAAAGCAATTACTGTTTCAAGTGTTGAGATAGGTGCTGCTAAAATTTCATTAATAGTTCCATTAAATTTTGGAAAAAATATTCCGAAAGATGTATTGCTTATAGATTGAGTTAACAAGGTTAACATTAATAATCCAGGGACAATGTATGATCCGTAACTCACACCATCAATTTTTTGAATATAACTGCCAATAACTGAACCGAAGACAACAAAATATAATGAGGTTGATATAACAGGAGATAAAATGGATTGACCTACAGTTCTTATAAATCTATTCATCTCGTGAACATATATAGCTTTAAAACCATAATA
Source organism: Candidatus Pelagibacter sp. (assembly GCA_016778675.1). Taxonomy (GTDB): domain Bacteria; phylum Pseudomonadota; class Alphaproteobacteria; order Pelagibacterales; family Pelagibacteraceae; genus Pelagibacter. The sequence goes on from JADHPA010000014.1 coordinate 12,691, forward strand.
ATTAAATTTCATTGTTCTCCTTTACCAAATTAACAAATATTTTTTCTAATGTGCTTTGTTCAGTTTTTAAATCTTTTAATTTTAAGCCAGCATCTTTTAAATTTTGCAATAAATCTGTAATCCCAGTTTTTTCTGCCTGAACATTATAAGTATAAATTAAATTTATATTTTCATTACCTATTTCAAGATTATACTTAGATAAATCTTCAGGTATTTTTGTAATTTTTTCTTGTAACTCTACAGTTAACTTTTTATGGCCCATTTTTTTAATAAGTTCTTTTTTGTCTTCAACAACAATAATTTCACCTTGATTAATAACAGCCACCCGATCAGCAATAGCTTCTGCTTCTTCAATATAATGAGTAGTTAGAATAATAGTTACTCCTGTTTTTCGAAGTTCATCAACAACTAACCACATATCTCTTCTAAGCTCAACATCTACACCTGCTGTTGGTTCATCAAGAAACAATATTTTAGGCTCATGCGATAAAGCTTTAGCAATTAAAACTCTTCTCTTCATTCCGCCCGATAATTGTCTAAGCCTTTGCTCTTTTTTATCCCACAAGGTTAAATCTTTTAAAACTTTTTCAATATGTTTTGGGTTAGGTGATTTTCCATAAAGTCCCCTAGAATAAGATACAGTATCAAAAACTGTTTCAAAAGATTCTAAATTTAGTTCTTGAGGAACAAGTCCTATTCTTGATCTTGTCTCTCTATAATTTTTTATAATATCAAAATTATCTATTGTAACTGTGCCTGAGGAAGGCTTAACAATACCACAAATAATACTAATTAAACTAGTTTTGCCAGCACCGTTTGGTCCAAGCATTGCAAGAATCTCTCCTTGTTTTACTTGAAGACTAATATTCTTAAGTGCATTAAAGCCATTATCATAAACTTTGGATAAGTTGTTAATGGATATTTGAATCTCAGACATTTGTTAAGGTGTATATAGTTACTTATACACCTTTTACAAATTATTAGGTCTATTTTTTAGATCCTTTTATTTTCCAAAATATTACGGGCAAAAAAGTTGCGATAATAAAAGATAAAAACAACAATGATTGAGAGACAAAAGCTGGAAAAGTATCTACTGGTAAAATTATACCAACTAACAAACTCTTTGAAAAATCAGGAGCTGGGAATAAAAGAAATCCTCCAATTAATCCAATAATAATTGAAATGTATGCTGTTTTTTCATTCAACTTCTTATTATAGAAACTATAAAAAACAGTAAGTACAAACGCACAACAAAATAAATCAGCTAATAAGAATAAGTATAAAACACTGAACCCTTTTGAGGCAATTGCAAAAGCTATAATTGAAAGTACTACTATAAAATATTTTGAAAAAGTTAAGTAATTAGTTTTCTTATTTAAATTTAAAGTCGCTTTACCATCAACTACTATTAAGCTTGATATTGCATTAACTAAAGTATCAACAGTACTAATTGTTAATGACAAACCAAGGATCACAATTATTAATGATAAAAATTCTGTCTGCTCACTTAATAATAAAGAGAAGAAACCAAGGTCAGGAATAACTGCGGGATTAGCTGATACTGCAACTAAACCGCTAAAGCCCATAAAAAAGACTATTGGAATAATTACAATAAATGCAACTATTAAACTTTTCTTTAAAACTTCGTTATTTTTTGCAGCATAAACTCTTTGCCAGTTCCCTTGGTGAAAAAGATTGGTTGCTGCAACTGCTATAAAGAAAGTTAATCCTGCGGTATAGTTTGGAATATAACTTGCACTTAATAAGTGAGGACTTTTTTCTTTAATAAATGAGAAAGAAAACTGGTCTCCTGTAAATGAAGTTAGATAAAATACTGAAATTAATAATAAAGCTACAATTACAATCATTTGAATATTATCTGTAAAAATTGAAGCTCTTAATCCACCATATAAAGTGTAAGCAAGTGTTGCGATCAAAATAATTAAAGAAGTAACCCAAAGCTCAGTGCCCGAAATATAATTTATCAATATTGCAACAGCTGTTACTTCGGCACATAAAAAAACAAACATATAAAATACTGTCATCAGTAAAATAAGTTTAAATAAACTCTTACCAAATCTTTTTCTTAAAAATTCAATTAAAGTTGAACCTTTTGGAAACTCCGTTCTTATTTTCTTTCCAAGTGAAATTAAAAAGATCATAGGAAATGCTGTTCCTAACGCGTAACCAATCACAGCTCCAATTCCACCCCATGTTGCAGCTGATGCTGGACCAAATAAAATCCAAGCCCCTAGTGCTGATGCAATTAGGCTTGTTGTTAGTGAAAAGAAACCAATGTTTCTATTCGCAGTTAGATAATTGTTAATCCCTTGATATTTTTTAGAGTAAATTAATCCAACTATTGTAAAGATTAAGCTTATAGTTATGACGAGTGTTAATGATGTTGATTGACTTATAAAGTATGTTTTATCCATTGTTCTCCCTTTCTGAATTACCGGACAGGTTATTAGGGTTTATTCTCAGTCAGTTACGACACCCCTAACAATTTTTATAGACTATAATTTAGAATATTAAAGAGAAACTTAGTGTTTAGTATCTAATATTTCTAAAGGTAATGGTGCTTCAGGGTATTTTTCTTTACACAATTTTTCATAATTTTTGCAAAGAGTACTTACCGTGTCATGTGCTTCATCTTTTGAAGTTAAAAATTTAATTAAAGTATCTCTCTCGAGTTCGATTTCTTTAATATCTACTCCTCTTAAATATTCACCAGTTTCAACTTCCCAGTAAGTATCATTTAATTCACCAATATCTAAAGTATTAAGTTTATTCTGAAGTTCAATAATAATCTCATCGTCCGTTTTACTATCTTTCATTGGAGAGTTAACTAATTTTCCTAAACATTTGTCTTTAAGATCATCTAAAAAAGTATTGTAGGGTTTACCTTCAGCTAAACCTTGAAAGTGATTGCTTTCAAAGTACTTACTGATTGCAGCATTAGTTGAAATTTTATTTTTACCCTTAGCAACAGCTACTTGAACGTAAACTTCCTGGCTAATGTATTCGTTTAAATAATCTTTAATTTTATCCGATAACATTAGTTAAAAAAATTACAGAGTTTTTAAAGGATCGACATAATCATACCCAAAAACATCAGCCACTGCTTTATACGTTACTTGACCTTTACAAACGTTTAGTCCTGCAAGTAAATGTTTATCATCACTTAGTGCTTTAGCATAACCCTTGTTTGCAATTTTAATTAGATGTGGAAGAGTTGCAGTATTTAATGCAATCGTTGAAGTTCTTGGAACTCCACCTGGCATATTTGCTACACAGTAATGAACAACATCATCAATAATAAAAGTTGGGTCACCATGAGTTGTTGGTTTACTCGTTTCAACACAGCCCCCTTGGTCAATTGCAACATCAACTATTACAGATCCTCTTTTCATTAATCTTAACATTGGTTTAGTAACTAATTTTGGAGCTTCAGCACCTGGAATTAAAACACCTCCAATTAAAAGATCAGCTTCTGCAACTAATTTGTTTAAATCAATTTTATCACTTTGTTCTGGAATAATTTTATCACCAAACATTTCAACAAGTTGTTTTAGTCTTGCTTCAGATTTATCAACAATATGAACTTTGGCTCTCATACCAGTTGCTATCACTGCAGCATTTTCTCCAACAACACCACCACCTAAAATAACAACAGTTCCACCTTCAACTCCAGGAGCACCACCTAATAAAAGCCCTCTACCATTTTGATTTTTTTCTAAACAATGTGCACCAGCTTGAACTGACATACGTCCAGCAACTGCACTCATTGGTGCAAGTAATGGTAATCTCCCATTATCATCAGTGACTGTTTCATAGGCTATGCAAACACTTTTAGATTTAATTAGTCCCTCAGTTAATTCTTTCGCTGCTGCTAAATGTAAATAAGTATAAACAATCTGATTTTCTCTAATCATCTTAACTTCACCTGATTGAGGCTCTTTTACTTTGACAATAATATCTGCATCATTGAAAATGTCTTCGGCTTTATCAATGATTTTAGCACCAACACTTGTATATTGATCATTTTCAAAACCAGCTTCAAAACCACCATTATTTTCAACTAAAACTTCATGACCCTCTGATATTAAAGTTTTTACACTCTCGGGGGTTAATCCAATTCGATGTTCTTGGGGTTTAATTTCTTTAGGTACGCCAATCTTCACAAACTTATCTCCTTAATTTATTACTTTAAAACTTTAAAGTTCTTAGTTTTTTTGATTTTTTTGATAGTTGGTAATACCAGTTCTTAACTTTTCAATAATTTCATCAATGTGTTTTTCTTCGCAGATGAATTGAGGAGCTATAATTAAACAATCTCCTGTAGCTTTAAAGTTAACACCAGCTTCATAGCATGCTTTAAAACATTCATAACCAGCTTTACCTGGTTTAGTATTTAACTTCATGTCTATACCGCCCATCATTCCATATCCTCTAATATTGTCTACTGACTCTAGATCTTGAAGAGAGAACAACCCTTTTTGAAAATAAGGAGCTAAATTTTTTGCTCTATTGAAAATATCATCTTTTTCAAAAATATCTTGCACTGCAAGAGCAGCTGCAACTGCTACTGGAATTCCTGAATAAGTGTAACCATGAAATAATTCAACTGAACCTGTTGGTGAAGCATCCATTACCGCATCATAAATATAATCATTACATGCAACAACACCCATAGGTACAACACCATTTGTTGTAGCTTTAGCCATTGTCATAATGTCAGGAGTTACACCAAATTCATCTGCACCGAATTTAGAACCAGTTCTACCCCAGCCAGTTATTACTTCATCAAAAATTAAAAGTATTCCATGCTTGTCACAGATCTCTCTTAATTTCTGTAAATATC
>JADHPA010000015.1 GCA_016778675.1 Candidatus Pelagibacter sp.
CTTTTAATAATAGATTCGCACCCTCACAATTATTAAGAATACCTCCATGACTTAACATTACACCTTTTGGGTTTCCTTGTGTTCCAGAAGTATAAATTATGCACGCTATATCTTTTCTTTGAATATCTAAATTGAAGAAATCTTTACTACTACTAATTTTTTTTTCAAAAATTTCATCTATGTTTAAATGAAATGTACTATCAAAATCATCTATACTTTCAAAAAAAATAATTTTTTTTATAAATTTTTTTTTAGGAATTATCGTTTTAATCTTTGAATATAAAGTTTTATCAGAAATAATTAGAATACTTGGAGTGCAATCATTAATAATATACTCATAATCTCTTTCAGTATAAGTAGTGTATGCTGGTACAGTTATTCCACCTGAAAGCATAATTGAAAGGTCGGATATCAACCACTCAGGTCTATTTTCTGATACTAACAAACATCTATCGCCCTTATTGATGTATTTATTTATTTCTTCAGATAATTTTATAATATTCAAGTAAACACTTTCCCAAGAATATTCTTTTTGCGGTCGTTTTAACGATTTTAAAAAAATATCTTCTTTATTTTTTTTTTGGTATTGGTGTTGAAATAATTCTAATAAATTTTTAATGTTGTCTATCTTCATAAAAAAATGGTGGGCGAAGAGAGAATCGAACTCTCACTTCTTGCGAAACACGATTTTGAGTCGTGCGCGTCTACCAGTTCCGCCATTCGCCCTTAATTATCATTATTATAACTATAAAATTAAATAGTATAAGAACTTAATTTATACTAAAACGAAAAAATGTTTAATGAATTGTATCAGAAATCTTTTAAACTTGCTGCTCATAAGAGTTCTAAAACATTTCTTGCATTTGTATCGTTTATTGAAAGTTCTTTTTTTCCTATTCCTCCAGATGTTATGATTGTGCCAATGGTCATTGCAAAAAAAAATGATTATTTAAAAATTTTTTTGATAGCAACAATATTTTCCACACTTGGTGGAATACTAGGATATTTTATAGGTTTTTATTTCTTAGAAATTGCAATGAGTGTTGTAGAGTTCTATGGCTATGAAGAAAAACTCTTTGATTTGAAAGAAAACTTAACAAAGGGTAGTGGTCTTTATATATGGCTTGCTACTCTATTTCTTGCTGGTTTTACACCTCTGCCATTTAAAGTTTTTACCATAACAAGTGGCATGATTAGTTTTAACTTATTTATATTTATTTTTATTTGTTTAATTTCTAGAGGATTAAGATTTTTTATTGTTGCTTATTTTTCTTATAAATTAGGTGATGCTTTTAGTAATTTTATGAAAACTGATGCGGCTAAATGGTTTATGTTTTTAGGTATTCTAATTGTAATAATTTTTGCTGTAATATATTTTTTTATTAAATAAATGAATAATATAAAACGAGAAACAATTCTTAAACTAGTATTAATATTTAGTATTATTGCAATTTTATCTGCTTATTTTATTCAATATGTGTTGGGACACCAACCATGTAACCTTTGTTTAATTGAACGAATTCCATATATCTCTTCTATAATAATTATTTCTGCTATCTTAATTTTTAAAAAAATTGAAAAAATACTTTTAATAGTTTTGATAATAATATTTATGAGTGCATTTATCATATCCCTCTATCATTTTGGAATAGAACAGGGATTTATTAAAGAGTCTTTAGTTTGTGATTTAAGCTCAACAAATACAAATTTAACAAAAGAGACTATTCTAAATGAATTAAAGCAAAAAACAATAAGCTGTAAAGATGTAACTTTTAAAATTTTTGGCTTATCTCTTGCGACTTTTAATATTTTTATCTCGTTAATAATTAGTGTTATAGTTATAAAACTTTTTTTAAATTATGAAAAAAACAAATAAAAATAGAGTTAAAGAATTTATTAGAGTAGATCATGCTGGTGAGCGAGGTGCAATAAAAATTTATGAAGGTCAATTACTAGCGCTTAATACATTTATAAAAGACGATGATTTAAAAAAAAAAATTGAACAAATGAAAGTCCATGAAAAAGAACACTGTGATTATTTTGAAAATGAAATAAGAAAAAGAAATATTCAGCCTACTAAGTTTCTACCTTTATGGGATATTCTTGGTGTTGGACTTGGCTTTGGCACGGCTATTTTAGGAAAAAAAGCAGCTATGTTATGTACAGCATCTGTTGAAGAAGTTATTGATGAACATTACTCGAGTCAAATTTATGAACTAGAGAGCGATGAAAAAGAACTTAAGAAAAAAATAATCAAATTTAGAGAAGATGAATTACATCATAAAGATATTGCATACGAGGAAGGTGCTACAAAACAAGGCGCTTATTCTATTTTAGATAAAATAATAAAAACAGGCTCGAAGATTGCAATTTCTATATCTGAAAAAGTATAATTAAGCTTCAAGCTCAACATCCCAGTATAAATAATCCATCCAACTTTTATGAAGAAAGTTTGGAGGAAAATGTTTACCATTTTTATGCAAATCTTCAGTTGTTGGCTGATATGGAGCTTGATTAAGAGTCATGTCAGAATTTTTTAACAACCTACCACCTTTTTTTACATTACATGACGAGCATGCAGTTACAACATTGTCCCAATTAGTTTGACCTCCTTTAGACCTTGGAAGTAAATGATCAAAAGTTAGCTCTTCACCACTTCCACAATATTGACAAGAGAATCTATCTCTCAAGAATACATTAAATCTGGTAAAGCTTGGATTTGCCTGAGGTTTTATAAAACTCTTTAAAGCAATTACACTTGGTAATCGCATGTTAAAAGATGGACTTCTAACTATTTTATCATAATTGCTAACGATAGAAACTCTATCTAAAAAAACTGACTTAATAGAATCTTGCCAACTCCATAGTGACAACGGATAATAACTTAGAGGTCTATAATCAGCATTTAAAACTAAAGCTGGACACTTTTCTAAAGATAAATTTTGATCACCAAAAATCATAAATAAAACTTTAACTGAAAATTATTACTTTATCAATGAATAGAATTTTAAATATTAAAACTATTTTTTATATAGTTTAATGCAGCACTTGAGGCTTCGATTGGAATATGATGTTCACAATTCTCAATCATTTTTGTTTCTACCTCTACATTATTTCTAATTAAAAAATCTTTTGCCTCTAATAAATGAGTAGGGGATACAACAGCATCTTTGTCTCCATGTATTAAAAACATTTTTGTTAAAGATTTTTTTCTTTTTTTTAAATCATCTTGATTGATTATTTTACCTGAAAATCCAACTACACAATTATAATTCTCATTACTTGTTAAACCTAAATTTATAGACATCATGCAGCCTTGGCTAAAGCCAGATAAACAAATTTGTGAATTTTCTAAATTGTATTTTTCTTTAATTTCTTCAATAAATTCATGCAGTTTAGTTTCTGCTTTTTTGGATTGTTCTAAAATATATTCTGGATCATCTTTTGTTAAATCAAACCATTGGTAGCCACCTGGATTAATTTCACATTTTTCATGTCCATTTGGACATAAAAAAATAGCATTAGGTAAAAACCTCTTCCAGTTTAGTGTTAGCATGCTTATATCTTTTCCATCACCACCATATCCATGAAGCAAAATAACCGCATATTTAATTGGAATATCTTTTTCAGGGTTTACAATTGTTGTTGATAGGCAAAATGTCATAGATATTTTATTATGTTTTAATATAAAAAAAACACTCTACAATATAATTATGATTTCAGGAACATTAGTTAAAATACTTGGTATAGTTCTCTTGATAGTGGTGGCCGTTGTTTTGATTCTAGGAATTGGCACTTTATTTAAAGGTGGCGAAACAAGTAAAAAATATTCCAATAAGCTAATGCAACTTAGAGTATTGTTGCAATTTTTAGCTATAGTAGCATTAGTTTGTTTTGCCTACTTCTTTAAAAATTAATTATAATTTTTTAACCATTTAATAAATCCTTCATCATTAAAATCGATTGATCCTATTAAACGAGCAAATTCTTCACCTTTTTTATTAAAAAAAATTGTTGTTGGAACTCCTCTTAAGGAAAATTTTTTTGCCAAAGTAATTGGTGAATCAAAATAAATATCTAAATTTTTAATATTTAACTCTTTAAAAAAAGACTCAGATTTTGAAATATCCTCTCGGCCGATATTAATTGGAAAAATCTTTAAATTATTAAGCTCTAAATTTACCTGAAGATTATCGAGTGATGGCATTTCCTCTCGGCAAGGAGCACACCAGGTAGCCCAAAAATTTAGTATTAGTAATTTTCCCTTAAAATCACTCAAATTAACACTATTCTGATTTGCATCGTTGAAAATTACATTTTCATACGTTTTAGGATTTTTAGTTAAAACCAAATTTTTTATATCTAGCTTTTCTTCTGCATGGCTAAAGGTGCTAGCCACTAAATAAATAAATATTATTAATAATTTCATACTAAATATGTATAATTAATTATCATGCTAAAAAATAAAAACAATACTGCAATATGGGGAGCAAGAATAAAAAAAGATGCTTCCACCTTATTTCAAAAAGTTGGTAACTCAATCGATGTTGATAAAAAACTTTTTAGAGAGGATATTTTAGGTTCTATTGCACACGTTGAGATGCTTTTTAGACAAAAAATTATTAGTTTTAAAATTAAAAATAAAATAATTTATGGACTAAACAAAATTGAAAAAGAAATTTTAAAAAATAAATTTGAATTTAACAAAAAGTATGAAGATATTCACATAAATATTGAAAAAAGATTGTTTCAAATTATAGGGGAAGAAGCTGGCTATGTTCATACTGCTAGATCAAGAAATGATCAGGTAATTACTGATTTTAAAATGTGGACAACATCTGCTACTAAAGAAATTAATAAAAATTTAGATAGTCTTATAAAAACAATTCTTAAAATTTCTGAAAAAAATATTGAAACTATAATGCCAGGATTTACTCATTTGAAAAATGCTCAAGCAGTTTCATTTGCTCATTATTTAATGGCTTATGTAGAGATGTTTAGTAGAGATAAAAAAAGATTTTCATATAACCTGGAAAGTTTATCAGAATGTCCATTAGGTGTAGCAGCATTAACAGGAACCTCTTTTAATATTGATAGAAATTTTACGTCAAAAAAATTAGGATTTAAAAAGCCAACTAATAACTCTATTGATACAGTGGCGGATAGAGATTTTGTTTTAGATTTTTTGTATAGTGCTTCTGTTTGTTCAATGCACATCTCAAGAATTGCTGAAGAACTTATTATTTGGAACTCTGATGCTTTCAATTTAATTGTTCTATCGGACAAAGTTGTTACTGGTTCTTCAATAATGCCACAAAAGAAAAATCCTGATCTATTAGAATATTTAAGAGGAAAAACAGGATCAACTTATGGAAACTTATTTTCGATGCTAACAATATTAAAAGGTCTTCCAATATCCTATTTTAAAGATCTTCAGGATGATAAGGAAATATTATTCAAATCTAATGAGATATTAAATAATTGCATAGCAATTTTAAATGAAGTTTTGAAAAATTTAAAACCGAACAAGCAAAAAATGCTAGACCTTGCAAATTCAGGCTACATCACGGCTACCGATTTAGCTGACTATCTTGTTAAAAATCATTCAATGCCATTTAGAAAAGCTTATCAAACAACTGCATCGATTGTTAATTTTGCAGAGAAAAAAAATAAAAAATTAAATGAATTGAGCATTGAAGAATTAAAGAAAATAGAACCAAAGCTTACAACTGAAGTCTTAAAGGTATTTAATGTAAAATACTCTGTAAATTCAAAAAAATCCTATGGTGGAACATCTTTTGATAATATTAAAAAAATGATAATGAAATATAAGAAATTATAAAATGATGAAAAAATTAATTTTAATCTGTATATTTTCTTCTTTGTTATTTGCCTGTGGAAAAAAAGGAGACCCTAAATATGTTGGGAACGAAATGGTTTTTCCTAAGTCTATTAATTAATGAAATATATAAATAAAAAACTTTCTATAGAAAAAATTAAAGTTGAGGATATTGCCAAAAAATTTGGGACACCTACATACTGCTATTCTTATAAAAGACTAAAAGATAATATAAATAATTTTAAAAATAATTTTAAATCATTTTCTCCGCTGGTCTGTTTTGCAATAAAATCAAATACTAATGTAAATTTAATTAAAGAAATTAGAAAATTAGGCTTGGGCGCAGATGTTGTTTCAATGGGAGAGTTGATGATGGCCCTTAAAGCTGGGGTAAACCCAAAAAAAATTGTTTTTTCTGGGGTTGGTAAAACGGCTAAGGAAATAAACTATGCTATTGATAAAAAAATTTTATTAATAAATGCAGAGTCAAAAAGTGAAATTATTGAAATAGAAAGAATTGCAAAAGATAAAAGGAAAGTAGTTGATATAGGAATTAGACTAAATCCAAATACAGATGCCAAAACTTTAAAACAAATTTCCACAGGTAAAAAAGAAAATAAATTTGGAGTAGATGAAAAAATATTTTTTGAACTAATTAATTACACAAAACTATCCAAAAATATAAAATTAAAATGTCTAAGTGTTCATATTGGTAGTCAGATTTTAGATCATCAGCCATATGAAAAAATGCTTAATGTTATCGATAAAATTATTAAAAAAAGTAATCATAATTTTGAGTTTATTGATCTTGGTGGGGGAATGGGAATATCTTACGAAGAAAATACCAAAAAACTAAATTATAAAAAATACAATTTGGCTATAAATAAATTTTTAAAAAAACATAAATCTAAAATTATATTTGAACCAGGTAGATCTATAGTTGGTGATATAGGATCACTAATTTCTCAAGTAATTTATATAAAACAAAATGATAAAAAAGATTTTATAATACTTGATGCTGCAATGAATGATCTAATGAGACCAGCTTTATATGGTGCAAACCATAAAACTTTACCTGCAACAAAACACGGCAGGCTTTCAAAGAAAACTTATGAATTTGTTGGTCCAATTTGTGAAAGTACAGATAAATTTACAACTTTAAAAAAGTTTCAAAAATTAAAAGAGAAAGACCTTGTTGTAATGTGTGATACTGGGGCGTATGGAATGTCTTTAAGTTCAAACTATAACCTCAGACCAAAAGCTGCAGAAATACTGATCAAAGGAACTAAAATTAATGTTATTAAAAAAAGACAAAAACTTGATCAATTAATCTAGTTTTTGATTAAAATGATAAGAAATTTTTTATTCTCTCTATTTTTTTATATTGGAATTATTTTTATTTCTTTATTATTTCTGCCATCACTTTTTCTTCCCAAAAAAATTGTTTTATTTGGTGGTAAGATTATGGGATATTGGACCTCTTTTTGCTTAAAAACTTTTTTATCAACAAAAATTATAATTAAAGGAGAGGAAAATATTATCAATAATAGAAAGTTTTTTATTGCTGCCTCTCATCAATCAATGTTTGAAACTTTTTATTTACAAACAATTTTTAAATCTCCAGTTTTTATTCTTAAGAAGGAATTATTAATGATACCCATATTTGGCTGGTATTTAAAAAAAATTGGTTCAATATCAATAAAAAGAAATAAAGTAACTAAAGATAATCTTGGCTTCTTTAATGATATATCAAAACAAATAAATGCATCTGATAGACCATTAATAATTTTTCCACAAGGTACACGGTTGTCTCCGGAGGAACGCACACCTTTTAAAAAAGGTTCAGGCAGAATTTATGAGGAACTTAAAATATCTTGCCAACCTATAGCTATTAATTCTGGAAATACTTGGCCAAAAAAAGGACCTAAAAAAATTGATAAAATTATAACTATTTCAATTTTAGAACCAATTGAACCTGGATTAGAAAAAAATGTTTTTTTACACAAGCTTGAAAATGTAATTTATAGCGAGCTCGATGCTATTAATTAGCCTTTCATAGGCATTATTACAAATATACTATCAAAGTCACCCGGATCTTTAATTAATGCTGGTGAGCCAGTGTCATTAAAGAAAATCTCTATTTTATCTCCATCAAGCTGTGAAGCAACGTCAATTAAATATCTTGAGTTAAAGCTTATCTCTAAATCATGATCGAATTTTACATTTAAGCTTTCTTTTCCATCTCCGCTATTTGTATTGTTTACAGATAAATTTAAAACATCTTTTGATAAATTAAATTTCACGCCATCTTTTTTATCTAAAGACACCGATGCAACTCTATCAACTGAATCTAGAAAAAGTTTTAAATCTATATCCAATTTTTTTTGATTATTTTTTGGTATTACTTGAATATAATTTGGAAATTTTCCATCAATTAACTTGGAAATCAAAATACTATTATTTAGTTCAAACTTAATTTTAGATTTAACATTTGAAATCTTAACATCTCCATCATAGCTCTCTAACAATGAGCATAATTGAAAGATTGTTTTCTTTGGAAGAATTATTGGCTCAAAATCAATCTTTTGATCTAATCTTATTTTAGATATAGACATTCTGTGACTATCAGTGGCAGCTGCTGTTAGAAAGTTTTTATCTTCTATTTGTGTTTGATGAAAAAAAATTCCACTTAAATAATGTCTTGTTTCATCATTAGAGACTGAAAATTTACATTTATTTAATAGTTTTAATAACTGTTTTGATTTTATTATAAACTCATTTTGATTGAAATTTTCATCAGTCAAAGGAAACTCAGATGCACTAATACAATTTAAATTAAAAATTGATTTTTCAGACTCTACTTGAAGCTTACTAACATCGGTTAAAGATAAATTGATTTTTTTTCCAGAGGAAAATTTTCTTATAATATCATACATAATAGATGAAGTGGTGGTCGTATTTCCCTCTTCTAACACTTCAACATTATTAATTTGATGAATAAAAATTAAATCTAAATCTGTCGCTGTAATAGTTAAGTTTGAGTTACTGGCATTTAACAAAACATTAGATAAAATTGGAAGTGTACTTCTTTTTTCTATCACACCCTGACAATAATTAAGGGCTTGTTGCAAATCTTGTTGATTAACGTTAAATTTCATTTTCTTTATTATACAATATCTGATTTTTTAAGTTATTAATATTGTTAGTCATTTCTGGATCTTTTTCTTTTAATTTTTCAATGGTTTTAACAGAATGAATAATTGTTGTATGATCTCTATTTGAAAACTCTCTACCTATTTCTGGTAAGGATTTTGAGGTTAATATTTTAGTTAAATAGATCGCTGTTTGTCTCGGCCTGACTAAATATCTTGATCTCCTTGAGGACAACATCTCATTTTTACTAATTTTGAAAAACTTACATACAGTTGATTGTATTAAATCTATTGTTACTTTGTTTTCTCCAATATTTAAAAGATCTTTTAAAACTACTTTAACTTCTGATAAATTTGGAACTTTGTTGTAAATTCTTGAAAAGGAAACAACTCTATTAATTGCTCCTACTAACTCTCTAATACTGGTAGTTATTTCTGTGCTTATAAATTTTTGTATTTCTTCTGAAATATTCACTTGATTTGAATAAAAAATGTTTAATTCTTCTGTTTTTTGCTTAACAATTTTACTTCTAAGTTCATAATCTGGTTTTTGTATATCAACAACAAGACCTCCAGCAAATCTTGATTTAATTCTATCTTGGATTCTTGATAATTTATTTGGAGCTCTATCGGCAGAGATTATTACTTGTGAGCCTTTATCTAATAATGCATTAAACGTATGAAAAAACTCCTCTTGCATGGCTTCTTTACCATTCATGAATTGAATATCATCTATCAATAATATGTCAGTATTTCTAAAATACTCTTTAAACTTTACCATATCATTAGATTTAATTGATTTTACAAACTGATACATAAATCTCTCAGCAGAAATAAACATGACTTTGTTTTTTTCTTTTAATGAAAGACCAATTGAATTTAATAAATGTGTTTTTCCCATTCCAACTCCTCCATAAATATAAAGCGGATTATAATGAGAAATATTTTCTGAAACTTTCATGGATGCCTCATAGGCAAGTTTATTGCTTGTTCCTGTAATAAAACTATCAAATCTTTTATTTGGGTCTATTCTGTTGTATTGCAAGTATGTATCTTTAATGAAGGATATGTTTTCATTATTTTGATTTTTAGTAATATTATTTTTTATTTCATTTTCAGAATTTTTTTCAATAATCTTAAACTCTATTCTTGTTAAATCTTTCTTATAAGTTTTTATTATTTGCAAAATTTGATCTAAATATCTTGAGGTAATCCAGTCTCGGATAAATCTGGTGGAAACCGAAAGTAAGACATAGCTATTCATCTCTTCAACAAAGTCTATCTTTCTAAGCCAGCTTTCATATATATCGCTACCTAGCTTATTTTTCATATCCTTTTGAATTACTACCCAGTCTAAAGCTTCAGAAGATACATCTTTTGTACTTTGTGTTGATTTGTTGCTTGTCATAAAATTTGTAGGAATAAAGTTAGTTAGAAGCAAAATAATCTTTTTGCAATAAATAATTTAGTAAAAATAAAAATAAATAAAATCTACAGGTGATTCATTTCTAGCGGGAATATTCTTTCTAATGCTGATGTAATTGCAACCAAGAAGTGGTCTGTTTTCAATTTTAAAAATTATTTTGCCACAGTGCCGTTTGATTGAACGATTAAGTTTTACAAATTTAAAATCTATGAGTGTGTGATTTATAAATTATATTTCTTATTATTTTACTAAATCTATATATGGTTAATCTAAAAATAAGATTTCTTATATGATGTAAGTATTATTAGTTGAAATTTAAAATCGCTGTATATATTTGATTATAAAGCTGAAATTTTTTTAGTTATTCTTGAAATGTTTCTTGAGGCATTTGCTTTCTTTATAATTCCAGTTTTTGCAACTTTCATTAATTCAGAGTTCAACTTTGGCAAGAATTTTAAAGCTTCATCTTTTTTCTTTTCAACTAGAAGTAAGCTCATTTTCTTTATAGCATTTCTGTATTTGCTTTTACGAGCCTTATTCACCAATGTTTGTTTAGCAATTCTTCTAATTGTTTTAATTGCTGATTTTGTGTTTGCCATAAGCGCAGTGGTATAGCTTGAGAATTTATACTGGTCAATAGAATAATTGCTTATTTTTGGCAAATATTGCAGAAGAAAGTTGATCTATTCGATATAAATATTTTCTTAATTTTACCATGACAATTTTTTCTTGAGCAGCCCTGGTTCTCTCTTTGATATACTTTAAACTCTTTTTGAAAACTGCCATTTTTTCCTTCTGTATTTTTAAAATCTCGAATACTTGATCCACCTTTTTCAATAGCTTTTTTAAGTACACTTTTTGAATAATAAATGATTTTTTTACAATCATTTTTCGATAATTTCATCGCATATGTCTTGGGATTTATTTTACATAAAAATAAAATTTCGCTTGCATAAATGTTACCTATACCAGAGACAAATTTTTGATCCAATAGAAAACTTTTTATATCTTTTTTTTTATTTATAAAAAAATTTAGAAGGTATTTTAAATTAAAACTAAAAAAAAAAGGTTCTGGACCCAAATGATTAAATCTTTTTTTTAATTCTTTGGGATTATCAATAAACCTAAAAAATCCAAATCTTCTTGGGTCATTATAAATAACACTCATATCATTAAACTGGATTTCAACATGATTGTGTTTCTTTGGCAATTCTGGTGAATTATAGAAACTAGTATTGGTAAATTTATTTATAATATGTTTATTAATTAGATGAATGGTTCCTGACATACCTAAGTGAATTAAACAAAAAGAATTATCATTAAAATTAAGAATTAGATATTTTGAAAACCTAGTAACTTTTTTAATCTTTTTTTGTTCTAATAATTTTTCAAATTTTAATGGAATTTTAAACCTTAAATTTCTGTTTTTAATTATTACTTTTTTTATTCTTTTTTGTTCTATTTTTTTTGATAATGATTGTTTGACTATTTCTACTTCTGGTAATTCTGGCATTTGATACTATATTAGCAGTAAATAATAAATTTTATATGCAACAATATCTCCAAAATAAAAAAGGATTGGTTCAAAATGTATTTGACAATGTTTATGACAAATATGATTTAATGAATGATTTTATGTCATTGGGCATTCATCGGATATGGAAAAGAAATTTGATGAGCTGGATGAACCCATCAAAAGATAAAATTCTAGTTGATGTTGCTTGTGGGACTGGAGACTTAGGTAAACTTTTTTTAAATCTAACTGATGAAAATTGTAAAATTTATTGTGTGGATCCCAATTCTGGAATGATAAGCAAAGGTAAAGAAAAATTAAAAACTTATAAAAATATTGATTGGTTGATTGCTCCTGCAGAAAAGCTTCCAATTAAAGATAGCGTCTGTGATTATTATACAATCAGTTTTGGACTTAGAAATACAAAAAATCTTAATAAAACACTTGCAGAAGCACATCGAGTATTAAAACCTGGTGGGCGCTTCTTATGTTTAGAATTTTCAAAAATTCAAAATTCTAATTTAGATTTTATTTATAAGAATTATTCAAAACTAATTCCTTTAGTTGGTAAGGCTGTTATTGGCAAAAAAGAACCTTATGAATACCTGGTTAAAAGTATTGAAGAATTTATTAATCAAGAAGAGCTAATTGATCTAATGAAAAAAAATAATTTCATAAATTGTAGTTACAGAAATTTATCAGGTGGTATTGTTGCGATTCATTCTGGTTGGAAGGTATAATGATTAAAAAATTATTTACTCTTTATAAGTTAGGAAGAAAATTAGCTAAATCAGATGTTTTGAATATAGTTTCAAAATTCAAAAAACCACCATTAGCAATTACAATTTTATTTCAAATATTGTCTTTCTCTTTTTCTAGTTCTGGAAAAAATAACTTAAATGAAAATGAAGGAGAAAAATTATCTAAATCTCTTCAATCAATGGGAACTACTTTTATTAAACTTGGACAATTTTTAGTTACTAGACCTGATATTATCGGAGAAGAACTAGCCAAGCAATTAGAAGGCTTGCAAGATAGATTGCCTCCATTTTCTTTAACAGAAGCAAAAGCAATAATTAAGAAAGATTTAGGAGATGAAACATTTAACTCAATAATTGACTTGAGTGAACCTGTTGCTGCTGCATCGATTGCACAAGTACATAAAGCTAAAATTGATGACAATGGAACTATAAAAGATGTAGCTATCAAAATTTTAAGACCAGATATTAAAAAAACTTTTAATGAAGAAATAGATGCATTAATGCTTTTTGCTTTCCTTATTGAGTCCTTCATCAAAAAAACAAAAAGACTTAAGTTGATGGAAGTTGTATTTTTACTTAAAGAGATAACAAATCTAGAAATGGATTTGAGGTTTGAAGCAGCGGCAGCAAATGAATATGCTGAAAATACAAAGAATGATGCAGGTTTTAGAGTACCAATAATTTATTGGAACTTCACAAGTGAAAATGTGATGACACTTGATTGGGTTGATGGTGTTTCAATTCGTGAAACGGAAGACTTACAAAAAAGAAATATTGATACCAAGCAAATCGCATCAGATATAATTCAGCATTTTTTAAGACATGCTGTTAGAGATGGTTTCTTCCATGCAGATATGCATCAAGGCAATATATTCATTGATAATAATGGTCAAATTGTTCCTATTGATTTTGGTATTATGGGAAGATTAGACAATCTAAGTAAAAGATTTTTGGCAGAAATTCTCTTTGGTTTTATTCAGCGAGATTATAAAAAAGTAGCTGAAGTGCATTTAGTTGCTGGCCTCGTTCCAAAAGATGTACCAGTTAATGATTTGGCTCAAGCTTTGAGATCAATTGGTGAGCCCATTTTTGGTCAATCTGTCAAAGATATTTCAGGGGGAAAATTATTAAAACAACTTTTTGATGTTACTGAAAAATTTAATATGCAAACACAACCTCAATTACTAATGCTGCAGAAAACAATGGTGGTTGTTGAGGGTGTTGCAAGAAAACTTAATCCAGATACTAATATATGGGATACATCAAAACCAGTTTTAGAAAGTTGGTTAAGAGAAACAAAAGATCCAATAAATACATTGAATGAAGGTTTAAAAAGCACCACTGAAGTAATTAAAAGATTGCCTGATTTTCCAGAAATAATGGATAAAGCAAATCAAGCTTTGACATTTTTAGCTAGTGGTCAAATACCTCAAAATTCTAACTCCTTTACAGCTTTAAATGAAAAAAAATCAGAAATGGTAGCGTTTAGAAATCAATCTATTATTGGTTTATTACTGCTTGTAATTTTTGGTCTAGTAGTATTTTAATTCTTCAATGAAAAATTTAACAGGTAAAAAAATACTATTAATAATATGTGGGGGTATATCAGCCTATAAAAGTTTAGAACTGATTAGATTGTTTAAAAAACAAGGTTCAGAAATTAAAACAATCCTTACCAAAAGTGCTAAAGAGTTTGTAACTCCTTTATCAGTAGCCTCACTTACTCAAGAAAAGGTTTATGACGACCTATTTAATGCTGAAAATGAAGCTGAAATGGACCATATATCATTGTCTAGATGGGCAGATTTAATTCTAGTGGCTCCCGCAACAGCAAATACTATATCAAAATTAAGTGTAGGATCTTCAGATGATCTAGCTTCAACTGTAATTCTAGCATCTGATAAAGATATTTTTCTAGTTCCTGCTATGAATGTTAGAATGTGGGAACATCCATCTACTAGAGAAAATTTAAATAAATTAAGGTCTTTTGGTTATAAAGTAATTGGTCCTGAAATTGGTGATATGGCTTGTGGTGAGTTTGGAGAAGGTAAAATGACTGAGCCAAAAAGTATTATTGAAGAAATTAATATTTATTTTAACTCCATAACAAATAATAATAAATTTAAGGCCTTGATAACTGCTGGACCAACAAATGAATATATCGATCCTGTTAGATTTATTACTAATAAATCTTCGGGCAAACAGGGCTATGCTTTAGCTAATGCATTTGCAAAAAAGGGTTTTCAGACAACACTTATTTCTGGACCAACCAACCTTCCTATTGGAGGAAATATAAATTTTATAAAAATAGAAACAGCACAAGAAATGTTGCAAGCTACAAAAAAAAACTTACCTGCTGATGTTGCTATCTTTTCAGCAGCAGTTGCTGACTTTAAAGTGAAGGAAATAAAAAGTGAAAAAATAAAAAAGAATGAAAATTTAAATTTAGAACTTGAAAAAAACATTGATATTCTCAACTATGTTTCAAAACACAATTCCTTAAGACCAAAACTAGTTATTGGTTTTGCAGCAGAAACAAATGAAATTGAAACAAATGCAAAAAAAAAATTAGTTGAAAAAAATTGTGATTGGGTAGTTGCAAATGATGTGTCGAATAAATCTATTGGATTTGACTCTGATTTTAATGAAGTTTCGATTTTTTACAAAGATGATGAAATCAAAGACGAAAAACTTAGCTTAAAACAAAAGTCTGCTATTTCTGAAGAAATAGTCGATAGAGTTATTAAGCAATTAAATTAAAACTCAGTGGCAAAAGTATTAATTAAAAAACTAAATCCTGAAGTAGAATTACCATCATATAAAACCTCAGGTGCATCGGGTATGGACCTCATGGCATTTATAAAGGAGCCAATTAAAATTCCTCCTAATACCTCTTATTTGGTCCCAACAGGACTTTCTATGGCATTTTCGAAGGATTATGAGGTGCAGATACGTCCACGTTCAGGTCTCGCCGCAAAGAACCACATAACTGTTTTGAACACACCTGGAACTATCGATAGCGATTATAGAGGGGAAATTAAGGTTATTCTTTTTAATCACGGTAAAGAAGATTTTTTGATTAATAATAAAGATAGAATTGCACAAATGATCTTAACACCTGTTGTTAAAATGGAATTAGAAGAAGCAGATAATTTACCCGATTCAATTCGTGGCGAAGGTGGGTTTGGCTCAACAGGAAAATGAGCAACCCATTAAATAAACATTCTATTGAACGATATTCTAGACAAATCGTTCTTAAAGATATTGGCACTCTAGGACAAAAAAAAATTTTAAACGCAAAGGTATTAATCGTTGGAGCTGGAGGGCTTGGATGCCCTGTTGCAGAATTTTTATCTAGAGCTGGTGTTGGGACAATTGGAATTATAGATCATGATAAAATTTCACTCTCTAATTTACACAGACAAAGCCTTTATAACACAAATGATATTGGTAAATTTAAAGTTCAAATAGCAAAAGATAAAATAAAGAAAATAAATCCAAATACAAAAATAAAAACTTATAAAATGAGATTAAATAAGAAAAATTTTATAAAAATTATTAAAGATTACAATTATATTGTTGATGGTTCTGATAATTTTTCAACAAAATTTTTATTAAATGATTTTTGCTTAAGATTTAAAAAAACTCTTATCACTGGTGCAATTAGCAAATTTGATGGACATGTATTTACTTTTGATTTTAAAAATAAAAAAATTCCTTGTTTAAGATGTTTTTTTCAAGAAGACCAAATTTCAGATGACTTATTAAACTGTGAGGCAGAAGGTGTACTTGGTACTGTTGCTGGTATAGTTGGAACTATCCAAGCTAACGAAGTTTTAAAAAAAGTTTTAAATATTGGACAAAATCTTGATGGTCATATTTTAATCGTGGACTTACTTAATCTAAACTTTAGAAAAGTTAAATTAAAAAAAAGAAAATTTTGTTTTTGTAAATGAAAAAAAAAATAATTATTTTATTTTTATGTTTATTAATTACAAATATTCAGTCTTTAAATGCTGAAGAAAAATTCCTCTCTTTAAAGAAGAATAAAGTAAATGTCAGATATGGACCAAGCTTCGAGTCTGAGATTAAATACATTTATGAGAAAATAAATCTACCTGTAAAACAGATTGACCAAAAAGAAAACTTTAGAAGAATAGTTGATCTAAAAAATAATAGTGGCTGGATTCATGTTTCTCAAATTAAAAAATCTAATTCAATCATTATCTTGGAAGAAAAAATTTTATTTAAAAAAGCATCATATTTTTCTAAACCTATCGCTCGTTTAGAAAAAGGAAGATTACTTATTATCAAAAAATGTGAAAATACTTGGTGTAATATAAAAACTGGGGATTATTCAGGATGGGTTAATAACCAGAATGTATGGGGATCTATTAATTAAACGGATCCTCTAATAAACAAGCAACTAAGTGAATTCTAGCTTGTTCGCCCCCATTAAAAAAATTATGATATTTTGTATTATTTGTAATAGTAACATTTCCATCTGCAGGCAGATGTTTAGCTACATTTTCGATAACCATTGAACATCCTAAGTTTGTGATAATCGGTACATGAAGTCTTGGCTCAGGATCTTTATGCCAGCTTAATGTTGATCTTGGCTCTTTTAATA
>JADHPA010000016.1 GCA_016778675.1 Candidatus Pelagibacter sp.
AGTGTTAATAATAGGGTCAGGTCCCGCAGGTTATACAGCGGCTGTTTACGCTGCAAGAGCAATGCTAAATCCTATTCTAGTTTACGGATCTCAGCCTGGTGGACAATTAACAACAACAACAGATGTAGAAAATTACCCTGGATTTTCTGATGTAATTCAAGGTCCATGGTTAATGGATCAAATGAGAGATCAGGCAAAAGCAGTTGGAACTGATCTAATTGAAGATCATATTTCATCTGTAAATTTAAAATCAAAACCATTTGAGGCTATTGGTGATAGTGGACAAAAATATACAGCAGATAGCATTATAATTTCTACAGGTGCTCAAGCAAGATGGTTAAATTTAGAGTCTGAACAAGCCTATAGAGGATTTGGAGTTTCAGCTTGTGCAACATGTGATGGTTTTTTCTTTAAAGAAAAAGTTGTAGCAGTTGTTGGCGGTGGAAATGCAGCTGTGGAAGAAGCAATGTTTCTTACAAAATTTGCATCAAAAGTAAAATTAATTCACAGACGAGATACTTTAAGAGCAGAAAAATTACTTCAAAAAAAATTAATGGAAAATAAAAAAATTGAAATAATTTGGGATAGTGCCGTTGAAGAAGTTATTGGGGATAGTGAACCTAAGAATGTTAAAGCTATTAAGATTAAAAATTTAAAAAATAATAAAATTGAAGAAATGAAAATAGATGGCTTGTTTATTGCAATGGGTCATGATCCAGCAACAGCTTTATTTAAAGAACAATTAGAGATGGATAAAGAAGGATATTTGATTACCAAACCAGATTCTACAGAAACTAACGTCCCTGGGGTTTATGCTGCAGGAGATGTTAAAGACAAAACATTCAGACAAGCTGTAACTGCTGCTGGTATGGGTTGTATGGCAGCATTAGAAGCTGAAAAATTCTTATCTCACTAAGTATTATTTAAGTTCTAATTTAAGCTTTTACAAAAAGTAGATATTTTTTCTAAAGCCTTTTTAAGATTTTCCATTGAAGTTGCATAAGATATTCTAAAAAAACCTTCTAAACCAAATGCAGAACCTTGAACAACTGCAACACCACTATTTTCTAATAAAGACTGAACAAAATCTGTATCTGTCTTAAGTTCTTTACCATTTGTATCTTTTTTCCCCATTAACCCTTTGCAGCTTGGAAAAACATAAAATGCTCCATCTGGATTTAAACATTCAATCCCATCAATTTCATTCAATGCTTTAACAACAAAATTTCTTCTTTCTTGAAATGAAGTTGCTCTCTCTTTAATAAAATCTTGAGTTCCATTTAATGCTTCAACAGCTGCAGCTTGACTAATTGAAGATGGATTTGTTGTTGATTGTGATTGTATTTTAGCAATTGCTTTAATGATATCTTTTGGTCCAGCTGCATATCCTATTCTCCAGCCAGTCATTGAGTAAGCTTTACTTACACCATTCATCGTTAGAACTCTTTCTTTCAAGCAATCAATTTGTGCAATAGTAAAAAATTTAAACCCTTCGTACGTTACATGCTCATAAATATCATCACTTAAAATATGGACGTGAGGATGTTTTGCTAAAACATCTGCAATTTCTTTAATATCACTTTCAGTATAACAAGCACCCGTTGGGTTTGATGGTGAATTTAATATGATCCACTTTGATTTTGGAGTGATATGTTTTTCTAATTCAGCTGGATTAATTTTAAATCCTTGTTTTTCATTACACTCCAAAATAATTGGAGTTCCACCAGCTAATAAAACCATATCAGGATAAGAAACCCAATATGGCGCAGGAACTATAACCTCGTCCCCTTCATTTAGGGTTGCCATCATAGCATTATAAATTACATGTTTTCCACCAGCACCAACTGTGATTTGATCAGTTGTGTAATCTAGATTGTTTTCTCTTTTAAATTTTTTAACAATAGCATCTTTTAAAGCTGGTGTTCCATCAACTGCTGTATATTTAGTATCACCCTCGTTAATAGCTTTTATGGCTGCTTGTTTAATATTATCAGGTGTATCAAAATCAGGTTCTCCAGCTCCAAGGCCTATAACATCTTTTCCAGCAGCTTTTAACTCTCTTGCCTTTTGAGTTACAGCAATAGTTGGTGAGGGTTTAATTTTTTTTAGACTGTTTGATATAATGCTCATTGAAATATATTTTTATTCTAATAGTTTTATAGATAATGCCAAATACATATCAAGATTTAATTACTGAAATCCAAAGTAAAAATCCAGAAATTCACCAGAAACTGGAAGGTGGACAAAAATTTAAACTTACAACAGAATTTAAACCTGCCGGTGACCAGCCGGAAGCAATAAAACAATTGGTTAAAGGAGCAAATAAAGATGAGTTAAACCAAGTCTTACTTGGTGTAACAGGTTCTGGAAAAACTTTTACAATGGCGCAGGTTATTCAACAAACTAATAGACCAGCACTTATACTGGCTCCAAACAAAACATTGGCAGCTCAACTTTATGGAGAGATGAAATCATTTTTTCCAGAAAATGCTGTTGAGTATTTTGTGTCTTATTATGATTACTATACTCCTGAAGCCTATGTTCCAAGATCTGATACCTATATTGAAAAAGAAGCATCCATTAATGAACAAATAGATCGAATGCGTCACTCAGCAACAAGATCACTTCTTGAAAGAGATGATGTGATTATTGTTTCCAGCGTTTCTTGTATTTATGGATTGGGCTCTGTTGAAGCTTATAGCAAGATGACTTTAAGTTTAAAAAGGGATTACGATTATAACAGAGAAGAATTAATAAAGACCCTGGTGCATTTACAATACAAAAGAAATGACCAAAATTTTTATAGAGGAACTTTTAGGGCAAGAGGAGAATATATTGAAATATTTCCATCTCACCTTGAGGATAGAGCTTGGAGACTTAGTTTGTTTGGTGACAAATTGGAAAAAATTGAAGAATTTGATCCTTTAACAGGAAATTTATTGAAAGAATTAGATGTTATAAAAGTTTATGCCAATAGTCACTATATCACTCCAAAACCAACCATAGAACAAGCAGTCATAAAAATAAAAAGAGAATTAGAGTCAACTTTAAAAAAATTTAAAGAACAAAATAAACTTTTAGAGGCACAACGATTAGAAGAAAGAACTAAATTTGATTTGGAAATGATCGAAGCAACTGGTTCTTGTGCTGGAATTGAAAACTACTCAAGATTTTTATCGGGTAGAAAACCTGGAGAACCACCCCCTACTCTGTTTGAATATTTTCCAGATAATACATTAATTTTTGTTGATGAGTGCCATGTAACTGTTCCGCAATTAAATGGAATGTATAAGGGAGATAGATCTAGAAAAAGTAATCTTGCAGAATATGGTTTTAGACTACCCTCTTGTATGGATAATAGGCCACTTAAATTTGAAGAGTGGGATGCAATGAGAACACAAACTGTTTTTGTATCAGCAACACCTGGTCCTTGGGAATTAGAGCAGACTAAAGGTAAGTTTGTTGAACAAATAATAAGGCCTACAGGCTTAATTGATCCACCAGTTGCAATCAAACCAGCTAAAAACCAAGTCGATGACGTAATGCATGAGTGTAAGAAAACAATCGATAAAAATTTTAGAGTATTGATTACAACTTTAACTAAAAAAATGGCTGAAGATTTAACTGAATATTTTCACGAAAATGGTATTAGGGTCAGATATCTACATTCTGATATCGATACACTTGAGAGAATAGAAATTATGAGAGATTTAAGACTAGGAGTTTTCGACGTCTTGGTTGGTATAAATCTTTTAAGAGAGGGGCTTGATATACCTGAGTGTGCATTGGTTGCAATTCTAGACGCTGATAAAGAGGGATTTCTAAGATCTGAAACTTCACTAATCCAAACTATAGGAAGAGCAGCAAGAAATTTAGATGGCAGAGTCATTCTTTATGCCGACAAGGAAACTAAAAGTATAAAAAAAGCAATTCAAGAAACTGATAGAAGAAGAACAATACAGGTCGCCTATAACAAAAAATATAATATTGATGCAGCCTCAATTAAAAAAGAAATAAATGATGTTTTGGAAAGTGTTTATGAAAAGGACTACCTAAAAGTTGGAACAGGTGACAATATTGGTGGTAACTTAAAGAAACATTTAAAACAATTAAATAAAAGAATGAAAGATGCTGCAACCAACCTTGAATTTGAAGAAGCTGCAAAAATTAGAGATGAAATAAGAAATCTTGAAGCGTCAGAATTAGAAATTGTATTAAATCCAAAAGTAAAACACTATAATCAAGAAAATAGAGTGTATCCAAAAGGTAGATCTACAATGGGTCTACCTGGTACAAGAGCTCAAAAAGGTAAAAAAAAATGGAAGCAAACAAAATAATTATCACAGGAGCTGCAACAAGAATGGGTGCTGCTATTGCAAAGAAACTCTCAGGTCCAGGGGTTGAAATGATCATTCATTACAATACTTCTAGGACAGAAGCTGAAAAATTAAAAAAAGAATTAATAAAAAATAAAACAAAAGTTTATTTAGTAAAAGGAAATCTTGCAAAAGAACAAGATCTTAAAAAAATCATAAAATTTTCTAAAGATAAATTAAAATACTTTGATTGTTTGGTAAACAATGCTTCATTATTTGAAAATGATAATTTAAAAAATTTTACCTCTAAAAGTTGGGGAAATCATATTAATGTAAATTTAAAAGCACCAGCATATCTTACAAAAGAATTTGCAAAAAATACTAGAGGGAAAAATAACAATATTATAAATATAATTGACCAAAGAGTTTTTAAACTAACTCCTTTTTTCTTTTCTTATACTTTAAGCAAAACAGGGCTTTATACTCTGACAAAAACAAGTGCTATGGAGTTAGCTCCAAATGTAAGGGTTAATGGAATAGCACCAGGTCCTACTATAAAAAACAAAAGACAAACCGATAATCATTTCAAGAAACAATATTTGGCAACCCCTTTAAAAAGACAGGTAAATGTAAAAGATATTTGTTCAGCTGTTGACTTTTTTATCAAAAACAGTTCAATTACAGGTCAAGTAATTGCAATTGATAGTGGGCAAAGCTTAAATTGGCAAACACCAGATGTAATTGGAAAAGAATGAAAAAAAATAACTTTAGAATTATTCAACTAGATAAAACAAAAAACTTATTTAATTACGAAAAAAAAATTTTAATTAAAGAGCTAACTTTAGATTTAAAGCTTGGATATTATGATTTCGAAAAAGAAAAATCACAAAAAGTAAAATTTTGCCTTGAAATTGACTATGAGGACAGAAAACCAACAAATGACAAGGATATTAAGTCAATTGTAAATTATGGTCAGGTTGTAAAATTGATTAAAAAACTTGTTAAAAATAAACATTACAATTTTTTAGAAACATTGGCTGAAGATGTATTTGATGTATTATTTAAAGATAAAAGAATTGGAAAAATCATGCTTCAAATTGAAAAACTAGAAATTATAAAAGAATGCGCCTCTGTTGGTATCCAAATTACCAAAAAAAGAAGTCATGAAAAGCTCTGAATTAGGTAAAGACGTAATCAGAAAAGAGCTCCCATTAATTCCTAAAAGCCCTGGAGTTTATAGAATGTTAAATCATAAAGATGACATTTTATATGTAGGAAAAGCAAAAAATTTACCCAATAGATTAAAGAGCTATGTATCAGAAAAAAATCATATCATTAGAACAGAGAGAATGTTGTCTCAAACATTTAAATTAGAAATCACTACTACAGCAAATGAAAGTGAGGCTCTACTTTTAGAGGCTAATTTAATCAAAAAATATAAGCCTAAATTCAATATTTTACTTAAAGATGACAAATCTT
Organism: Candidatus Pelagibacter sp.; assembly: GCA_016778675.1. Classification (GTDB taxonomy): domain Bacteria; phylum Pseudomonadota; class Alphaproteobacteria; order Pelagibacterales; family Pelagibacteraceae; genus Pelagibacter. The sequence continues at coordinate 5,796 of JADHPA010000016.1, forward strand.
TTCCTTTTATTTTTATCAGCAATAAAGATAAGTGGGCTCAAGTTACAAAACATAGAGGAAAAAAAGACAAAGAAGGTTTTTACTTTGGGCCATTTGCTTCTGCGGGAACTGCTAATTGGACCATAAAAATGTTGCAAAAAATTTTCCAAATAAGAGTTTGTGATGATGGAACTTTCAAGAATAGGAAAAGACCTTGTATACTTTATCAAATAAAAAGATGTTCTGGTCCTTGTGTTGATTACATAAGTAGAGATGACTATAAAAAATCAGTAGATCAAGCAATTCAATTTGTGTCTGGTAAATCAAGAGACATACAGAAAAACCTATCTAAGCAAATGGAGGAAGCTAGTGAGAAACTTGATTTTGAACGAGCTTCTATTTTTAGAGATAGAATAAAATCTTTAAATATAATTCAATCATCTCAAAGGATTAATGAAGCAAATCTGGTAGATGCAGATGTAATCGCAGCGTACAAAGAATCTGGAAAAACTTGTATTCAAGTATTTTTTTATAGATCAAAACAAAATTGGGGTAACCAAGCCTATTTTCCAAAACATGATTCGGATCAAGAAATTTCTGAAATAATGTCGTCTTTCTTAATGCAGTTCTATGAAAATAAAAGTGTTCCAAAATTAATAATCATTAATAGTGATATCAACGATAAAAAACTAATTGAAGAAACTTTAAGTAAAAAAGAAGGAAGTACTATTTCAATTAATATAGCAAAAAAAGGATCTAAAGCTAAAGTAATTGCCATGGCTGAAAAAAATGCCAAAGAGTCACTTAGTAGAAAAATTTATGAAACAAATAACAATAAAGATTTGTTTGATGGTGTTGTTAAAAAATTTGAACTTAAAAATAATCTAAACCTTGTTGAGGTTTATGATAACAGTCATATTTCAGGTGCAAATAGTGTTGGGGCAATGATTACTTTTGGAAATGAAGGGTTTGTGAAAAAAAGGTATAGAAAGTTCGATATTAAAACAAAAGGTTCTGAACAAGATGACTTTGCTATGTTGAAAGAGGTTCTTTCAAGGAGATTTAAAAGAGCAATGTTAGAAAAGGGGAACTATTTAACTCTACCAGATTTGATATTAATTGACGGTGGTAAAGGTCAATACTCAACTGCCAAAGAAGTGCTAGACGAGTTTGGTTTACATGACCTTCCAATGATTGCTATTGCTAAAGGTAAATTAAGAAATAGTGGTGATGAAACTTTTTTCTATAATGGAAAAACATTTAAATTTGATAAAAATGATCCTACCCTATTCTTTTTACAAAGGCTTCGTGATGAGGCTCATAGATTTGCTATTACTTCTCATCGGGCTAAAAGAGCAAAAGGCATTACAAAATCACTTTTAGACCAAATTGATGGTATTGGATCTATTAGAAAAAGAGCATTATTAAACCATTTTGGTTCAGCTCGAGCAGTTGAATCAGCTAGTTTTGATGAAATAAAATCAGTAGAAGGTGTTGAGGAAAAAGTGGCAAAAAAGATATATAACTTTTTTCACGAATAATTATGCTTAAAAAAATTCCAAACATTTTAACTATTGGCAGAATAATAATTGTTCCTTTTTTTGTTCTAGCATTTTACTTACCAGGTTTTTATGGTGACTTAACTGCTTTTGCTTTGTTTTTAATTGCTTCATTTACAGATTTTTTAGATGGAATGCTTGCAAGAATGTTGGGTGAAGAATCTAAATTAGGTGAATTGTTAGACCCTATTGCTGATAAAATTATTGTTGCCACAGCATTAATATTACTTGTGATGAGTGGGACAATTAAACATTACGAAGTTATTGCTGCAATTATCATATTAACAAGAGAGATTCTGATTTCGGGTTTAAGAGAATTTTTAGCAAAAGGTAAAATCAGACTGCCTGTATCTAATTTAGCAAAATTAAAAACTTTTTTACAGATGGTTGCTATAGCACTTTTATTAACTGGTGAAACTGGAAATAAAATTTTAAACTTCCAAGACTATAACGCACAAACAATTGGAATAATCTTGCTTTGGCTTTCTGCTTTTTTGACTTTATATACTGGTTATGAGTATTTAAGAAAAGGTATTGATCATGCAATGTCTGAAGATAATAAAAATTAATTTAATTGCTTCTTACTAAAGCTTGATAGCTTTCATTTAAATCAATTATAGTTTCACAGACTTTAAATTCATTGTCAGCTATACAAGATACAGGCGTAACCTCTGCTGCTGTTCCAGTTAAAAAACAACCAACAAAATCTTTGAGCTCTTCAGGTTTAATCTTTCTCTCATGGATCTTAATCCCTTTTGATTTTGCAATATCAATAACTGTTCTTCTTGTAATTCCATCTAAAAAGGAATCTGGGATTGGAGTATGCAATTCATTGTTCTTATCTTTAAAAAATATATTTGCCCCAGTAGCTTCTGCTACATTGCCTGCATGATCTAACATTAGAGAATCAGTGTATCCTTGTTGCTCAGCCTCATGCTTGGATAAAGTACAAATCATATACAATCCTGAGGCTTTAGTATCCCAAGGTATTGTATTTGGAGCTGGTCTTCTCCAGTTTGAAATATTTAACCTAATTCCATTTATTTTTAATTTAGGATCAAAATAAGAGCCCCATTCCCAAGTAGCTATTGCAACATGTATTTTTGTTTGTTGAGCAGAAATTGCCATCATCTCACTACCTCTCCAAATCATTGGTCTTACATACCCATTTTCAATTTTTTGTACTGAAATGATTTCATTAGATGCTTTGTTTATATCTTTTTCAGAGTATGGAATTGTAATTCCCATTCGTTTTGCTGAATAAAAAAGTCTTGAAGTGTGTTCCTCTAATTTAAAAATCTTACTATCATATACTCTTTCACCTTCAAAAACACAGCTGGCATAATGAAGACCATGATTTAGTATATGAATTTTAGCATCAGCCCAATCAACAAGCTCATTATTATACCAAATTTTACCAGATCTTTTGTCGTAGGGTATCATGTGTGAAATTTTTTTTAATTATTTTTCAAAATTATCTTTGTATCTATAATATGTCAATATAACTTACCAATAATGAAAGAACTTTTATATTTAAAAGATGATCAACTTAAAGAGTTAATAGAGAAGTTGTTTACAAGCTATAGAGAAATCTTTGCAGACTCCAAAAAAACCTTGGATAAGTACTCCATTGGGATAGCACATCATAAGGTTTTACACATTCTTTCTATGTATCGAGGTATTACAATTTCAGAACTACTAAAAAAACTTAACATTACTAAACAAAGTTTAAATCGTGTTTTAAAAGATTTGATCAAACTAGAAGTTGTTTTTTTTGAAAAAGATCAGCGGGATACAAGGGTAAAACATATTTTTTTAAATGATAAAGGAGAAAAAATTTTTAATGACATATTCTCCACTCAAAAAAAGCGAATTTATAATGCTCTTCTAAACTCAAGTTCAGAGCAAGTTATTAATTTTGATAATGTACTAAAAAAAATAATTAATGAATGATTTTATAGCCCATATCTTAGTAGTTGATGATGATGATGGAATAAGATCATTAATAAAAAAATTTTTAAATGAAAATAATTTTTTAGTTACGACTGCTAATAGTGCTGAAAATGCTAAAGAAAAAATATTAATAGTAAAATTTGATTTGATCATTCTTGATGTGATGATGCCTGGAAAAAGTGGTTTAGATTTTATAATGGAAAATAAATCAAATATTGATACACCAATCATTCTTTTAACTGCCAAAGGAGAAACTGAGGATAGAGTTAGTGGATTAGAAATAGGTGCAGATGATTATTTGCCAAAACCTTTTGAGCCTAAAGAACTAGTATTAAGAATAAAGAATATACTAAATAAAACAAAAAAAAATGATTTAAAGAGAATTATAACTTTTGATAATATAAAAATAGATTTAAATAAATTGCTAATCATTAAAAATGATAGTGAATTTAAAATTAACAATACTGAAAAAATTATCTTAGAAAAAATGATTAATAACCCTGGAAAAACTTTTTCAAGAGAAAGTATTGGTAAACTAATTGATTTAGACAAAGAGAGGTCAATTGATGTTATAATTACAAGACTAAGAAAGAAAATTGAACTTGATCCAAAAAATCCAAAATATTTGCAAACTTTAAGAGGTGCTGGCTATGTCTTATGGATTGAGTAGCTTTATTAAAAATTTATTACCTCGTAGACTATTTTACCGTGCATTACTAATTGTTGCAGTTCCAATAATAGTTTTGCAATTGGTTATCACCATTGTTTTCTTTGATAGTCTGTGGATTAAAACAAATAAAGGAATGACACGAGCACTTGTAGGTGAAATGAAAACTTTCATCGTAGCCTATGACAATGGTAAATATAATAATAATGATTTGTCAGGTCTTTTTTCAATTTACCTAGATCTTAACGTTGAGTTTAAAACAGATGATTCATTTGAATTACCACAAAAACAAAGGTGGTTTAGTCCAATAGATCGAACATTAAGAAGAGAATTAAAATCAAATATTGGAACTAATAATTATTGGTTTGATACAACGACATATAAAGAGCTCATTCATATAAATATTAAACATAATGATGGTTATTTTGAATTTTTTATTCCAAAGGACAGGGTAACCAGTACATCCGCCAGATTGTTTGGATTATGGATAACCCTTCCAGCATTGCTGATGATAACTATAGCTATAATATTTCTAAAAAATCAAACTCGCCCTATTGTAAATCTTGCAAAAGCTGCTGAGAAATTTGGAAGAGGTGAAAAAGTTGATGAGTATAGACCTTCTGGTGCAATGGAAATCAGACAAGCAGGTCTAGAGTTTGACAAAATGCGAAAAAGAATTATGAGACACCTCAATCAAAGATCGGAAATGTTATCTGGAATAAGTCATGATTTGAGAACACCATTAACAAGATTAAAATTACAACTATCCTTTATTGAAGATAAAGATCTATCAAAAAAAATGTCTGCAGATATTGATGAGATGGAAAAAATGTTAAACGAATATTTACAATTTACAAGTTCAACTTTTGTAGAAAAAGATGAGACTTTTGATATTTCAGAATTAATAGAAAATATAATTAAAAAATATAATAATAAAGACATATCAAATAAAATAATACCAAGAATCTACATGAGTGGTCGAAAGAATTTAATTAAGAGATCTATTAATAATCTTATTGATAATTCAATTAAATATGCCAAAAAAATTGAAATACAATTAAATAAAAAAAATAATAATATTACAATTACTTTAGATGATGATGGGATTGGTATTCCTAAAAATGAATATCAAAATGTATTTAAACCCTTCTACAAAATAGACAAGGGAAGAGCTGACTCTAAATCAAGCGTAGGTCTTGGGTTAGCCATAACATCAGATATCATTAAGTCTCATGGTGGAAATATTATACTAGAAAAATCTCACTTGAATGGCTTGAGAGTTAAGGTTTTTTTACCTTTGTAGCTTTCTTTTTTAAATTATTTTTTTCTAGTTTTTCTAATTTTTTTTCAAGATTTTCTACTCTTTTAATTAAAATATCAGTTTCCTCTTTACTAACTAGCTTCATTTTAAAAACTATTTCATCTCTCTTTGATTTTAAAACATTTATAATTTCAGAACTTAAATCTTTATAAGAAATAAGACCTTGCTCAAATAGCTTAGCTAATTTATCAATTACAAATTTAGATTTTGTCATATATTCATTTATAAAATTAATATACTTTATAAGTAGTTTTTAAAAAATGTTTATTAATAATTTTGACCCAGTTGCCTTTGAAGTTTTTTCACTAGAAATTAGGTGGTATTCTTTGGCATATATTTTTGGAATAGTGCTTGGTTGGATTTATTGCAAAAAAAAATTAATTAAAGATCCTATTATACTTGATCTATTTGATGACTTTATTACCTATTTAATCATTGGTATAATTTTAGGTGGAAGAATTGGTTATGCCCTATTCTACAACTTCTCATATTATATAAACAATCCATTAGAAATTCTAATGGTATGGAATGGTGGGATGTCATTTCATGGTGGTTTAATTGGAGTTATTCTATCCTGTGTAATATTTGGAAAAAAACATAAAATTAATTCATTTATCTTTTTAGATTTAGTTGCGCTATCAGCTCCCATTGGTATTTTTTTTGGTAGAATTGCAAACTTTATAAATTCTGAACTTTATGGAAGAGCTACAGATTTGCCTTGGGGTGTTCAATTTGTATTAATAGATAATATCAAAAGACATCCTTCTCAAATTTATGAAGCTTTTTTTGAAGGTATTATTCTTTTCTTTATACTAAATTATCTTTTTAGACGAAAATATATTGTAACACCTGGAAAACTTTCTGCTTTATTCTTAATTTTTTATTCTTTGTTTAGATATTCTTTAGAGTTTTTCAGAGTGCCAGACCCACAAATTGGATTTCTATTTTTGAACTCAACTTTAGGTCAAATCATAAGCCTTCTGTTTTTTGTAATTGGAGTGCTTCTATTTTATTTAAAAAAAAATGAAAATTAAAAATGGTGATAAGATTACTCTAGATGAATATATAGAGGAGTCTCTCTATAATAAAAAATTTGGATATTATGTTAAAAAAGTTCCATTTGGAAAAAGTGGTGACTTTATTACTGCACCCAATATATCTGTATTATTTTCTGAAATGCTGGCAATTTGGGTAATTTCGTTTTGGGAAAATCTAGGTTGTCCAAAAAAATTTAATTTAATAGAGCTAGGTGCTGGTAACGGTGAAATGATGAGGGTATTAAATAAAACATTTTCAAAATTTCCAAAATTTTTTAGTGCTTGTAAAATTAATATATTGGAAAGAAGTAAATTACTTAGAAAAATTCAAAAGAATATTATCAATAATAATAAAATTAGATGGCTAAATAATTTAGATCAATTGAATAATCTGCCTTGTATTTTTCTAGCAAATGAATTTTTTGATGCATTGCCAATTAAGCAATTTATTAAAAAAGAGAAAAAATGGCACGAAAGATATGTAAAATTTATAGATAATACACACAAAGAATATTTGGATATACCACTTGATATAGAGAAGTTTGAAAAAAAAATTAAATTTAAGATTTCAGATAAACAAACTTTTATTGAATATTCACCTCAAGCTGATGATTATTTAAAAAATATAACCAATAAAATTAAAAAAAATAATGGTGGGGTATTAATAATTGACTATGCTTATGTTGATAAAAAAATAAAAAATACACTTCAAGCAGTATCAAAACATAAGTACTGTGGTGTTCTCGATGAATTTGGAAATTCAGATATTACTTATAACCCAAACTTTGATTTGATCATTAAAATGCTGAAAAGATTTGGCACTTTTAATTCTTTAATGACTACACAAAAACATTTTCTAACAAAGCTTGGAATAATGGAGCGAGCTGAAATTATCTCTAAGAATATGCAATTTAGTGAAAAGGCTGATATTTATTTTAGAATTCAAAGATTAATTGATGAAAAACAAATGGGAAAATTATTTAAAGTATTGTTTATAACAAATCATAAAAATAAATTCAAACTAGGGTTTGGTAATGATTAAATCAAAAAAGCTTAGTAAGTTACAAAATTTAAATCATGCTTTTTTCAATAGAGCTGGGGGCAAATCTACTGGTATTTTTAAAAGTTTAAATTGTGGTCCTGGATCGAATGACAATAAACGAAATATCTTAAAAAATCTTAATATTGTTAAAAAAAAAATTAATACTACTGCCAAAAAAATTGTTTTACTAAAACAGGTGCATAGTAATAAATTTCATTTTATAAGTAAAAATACACAAGTTCCAAAAAAAAAACTTGAAGGTGACGCTTTAATTACAAATAGAACAAATCTTCCAATTGCAGTTCTAACTGCAGATTGTGCGCCTATTCTTATACATGATAAAAAAACAAAAATGATAGCCGCAATACATGCTGGCTGGAAAGGTGCTTACAAGGGTATCATTCAAAGTGTTATTAATTTTATGATTAAAAAAGGTTGCTCTTCTAACAACATAACTGCTGTTATAGGGCCCTGCATATCTGTAAATAATTACGAGGTTAAAGAAGATTTTATCAAGAAATTTATAAAAAAAGATAAAAAGAATGTCCTTTTTTTTAAAAAAACAAAAGATAAAAACTACTTTAGTTTAGGTAAATATATTCATCATCAACTAAAAGCTCTAGATATTAAGAATATTGATGTTATCAAAAAAGATACATTTGTCTTAAAAAACAATTTTTTTAGTGCAAGACGATCTATCAGGCTTAATGAGAATGATTATGGTAGAAATATTTCAGTAATTATGATTAATTAAGTTTATCTCATGAAATTATTAACTGGAAATAGCAATAAACCTCTCAGTAAGAATATTTCAAAATATTTAAAAACAAAACTTGTTAACTCAAGTATCAAAAAATTTTCTGACGGTGAAATTTATGTGGAAATAAATGAAAATATTAGAGGTAATAGCATCTTTATCCTTCAGTCTATTTCATCACCAGCGAATGATAATTTAATGGAATTATTACTTTGTATTGATGCATTAAAAAGATCTTCAGCAAAAAATATTACTGCTGTTATTCCATATTTTGGATATGCTCGACAAGATCGTAAAGTTGTCCCTAGAACTTCTATTTCAGCAAAACTAGTTTCAAATTTAATTACTAAAGCTGGTGCTGATAGAGTAGTGACAGTAGACCTTCATGCTGGCCAAATACAGGGCTTCTTTGATATTCCTGTAGACAATTTATTTGCTACACCCATTTTTGCAAGACATGCCAAAAAAAATATTAAAAGTAAAAATATTATTTGTGTTGCTCCAGATGTTGGAGGAACCGAAAGAGCAAGAGCTCTTGGTAAAATGTTGGATGCTGATCTTGCTATTGTAGATAAAAGAAGACCTAAACCAGGACAGTCAAAGGTTATGAATGTCATTGGAAATGTTAAAGATAAAACGTGTATCATAGTTGACGATATAATTGACTCGGGTGGAACTATTGTAAATGCAGCTAAAGCTCTTAAAGATCGAGGTGCAAAAGAAGTTTTTGTTTATATCACTCACGGCGTTCTTAGTGGAGAAGCTGTAGAAAAAATAAAAAAATCAGTTATTAAAAAATTAGTAATAACTGACACAATTGATAATGAGAATAAAATTAAAAATGTTAAAAATATAGAAGTTTTGCCTATTTCAGCCCTTATGGGAGAAGCAATTAAAAGAATTTCCAATTCGACCTCTGTTTCAGATTTATTTAAATAATTATCTTGAGTTATTAACAAACTTGGGCTAGAAACCTCTTTTTTATGAATTCACTTGATGCAAATACTAGAGACTCAAAATCTAAAGGAGATGTTAGATCTCTTAGGTTAGCTGGTAACATTCCAGGTATAGTCTATGGTGGTCCTGAGCAAAACCAAAAAATTACTGTATTAAAAAAGACAGTAAAATCTTTACTTGATAAAGGAAGTTTTTTATCAAACATAATAACTCTTAATTTAGACGGTAAACCTCAAAATGTTTTACCAAGAGAAATTAGTTATAATGTATTATCTGATGAGCCAACTCATATTGATTTTTTAAGAATTGTACCTGGTGTAAAAATTAGAATTGAGGTGCCTGTTGAATTTATTAACCATGAAACATCTCCAGGTTTAAAAAGAGGTGGAGTATTAAACATAGTTAGAAGAAAAATCGAATTAAAGTGTCCAAGTGAAAAAATTCCATCTGTAATTACATTGGATTTGGACGGTGTAGATATTGGAGAAAGCTTTAAAATCTCTGCAGTTAAACTAGAAGAGGGTGTAACACCAACAATTACAGGTAGAGATTTTGTGATTGCAACTTTAGCGGCTCCTACAGTAATGAAAGAACCTGAGAAACCAGCTGAAGAGGCTGCGGCAGAAGAAGGTGCAGCAGAAGAAGGTAAAGAAGCAGCTCCAGCAGCAGCTGATGGTGATAAAAAAGATGGCGATGACAAAAAAGCCTCTGAAGAGAAAAAATAATTAACTAATCATAGTGAAGTTTCCTAGATACGATTTAAAAAAAATATGCTTTTATTTGTAGGTTTAGGAAATCCAACACCTGATAGTGAAAACAATAGGCATAATATTGGTTTTAAGTTAATTGATGCCCTTAATCAAAAATTTGGGCTTTCTAAACAAAAACCAAAATTCAAAGGTTTGCTAACGACGGGTAATATTGAGGATAAAAAAGTTTACGCAATAAAACCTCTTACCTTTATGAATAACTCTGGAATTTGTATCAGAGAATTAATTGAATATTTTAAAATCGATGCTGAGGATGTAATTGTATTTCATGATGATCTGGACATTGAATTTGGCAAAGTAAAAGCGAAGTTTGCTGGTTCAAGTGCAGGACATAATGGAATTGAATCTATAGATAAATTCATTGGAAAAGATTATTCGAGAGTGAGAATTGGAATTGGAAGACCAAAAACTAAGGCAGATGTTTCAGATCATGTTTTGAAAGATTTTGATGAAGATGAAATGTTACAATTAGAAAAAATTACAGAAAACATCATTGATTCAATATCTATACTACTTGATAAAAAATTAGATTTATTTTCAAGCACAGTAAATAATAAATAATGAGCTTTAAGTGTGGAATTGTTGGATTGCCCAATGTTGGAAAATCTACTTTATTCAATGCACTAACGAATTCTAGCAAAGCACAAGCAGCCAACTTTCCTTTTTGTACAATTGAGCCAAATGTAGGAATTGTTCCAGTTCCTGATGAGAGACTAGATAAATTAGTTGAAATTTCAAAATCAAAAAAAAAGATTAATACCACTATAGAATTTGTGGATATTGCAGGATTAGTAGAGGGTGCATCTAAAGGTGAAGGCCTGGGAAACAAATTTTTATCACACATTAGAGAGGTTGATGCTGTAATTCATATGATCAGATGTTTTGATTCTGATGATATCCAAAATGTAAATCCCACGGTTGATCCTGTAAGAGATTTGGAGATTATTGAAACTGAAATGATGCTTGCTGATCTTGAGTCTATTCAAAAAAGATTAGAAAAAAGTAATAAAAAAAATATAGATGAAGAGCAAGTAAAAATATTAGAAATTGCATTAGATTGCATAAATAATTCTAAAGATATTCAAATTCTACGTGACCAATTTGAAAAAAAACTATTAAATCAAAGTGGTTTATTATCTTTAAAG
>JADHPA010000017.1 GCA_016778675.1 Candidatus Pelagibacter sp.
TCTTATAACTATTCTACCCTGCCATTTTGAATTTGCTAAATCTTCATAACTTAAATTAATAAGATCATCTCTTGTTACCCTATCTGGTGAATAAAATAATATTCTTGCCCTTTTAGTTATACTTACCCAATTTTTGCCTCTAAAATTTGAAGGTACTAATTTTTCAATTATTGGTGACATAGAATTTTGAAACATTCCTTTATTATCAAAAGTGACAATATTTCCAGCATCTGATGTAATATAAAGATCAGCTTTAGAATATTTTCCTTCTTCTAATATTCTTTTTTGTAAAGCCTCATCTTTTCCTGAGATAACATTTACTTTAATTCCAGTTTGATCTGTAAATTTTTTATATAACTTAATGTCAGACTCATAGTGTCTTGAGCTAAATACATTTACCTCATTAGCAAAACATGCACTCAAAAGTGAGGTCATTAAAAATCCAATAACTATAATTTTCTTCATCGCTTTATTTGTTCTTATTAATTTGTTAAGAATAAATGAATTATTACCATTATTGCGAATGATTATCAATCGCAATTAGTGTCACAGTTGTATGCTTTTCTAAGTTAAAATCAGGATAAGCAGGTTGCTTAAAAACGCCATTGATACGTAAAATCCAAGGAAAAAATTAAAATACATAATTGATACAATTCGATTTCTAATTCTTCTTTTTCTAACAAATGGCTTATCGTCTAGATCAGAAACATCTCTTTCTCCAATGACCTGATAATCATATGACCAACGCCAAACAGAATTACCAAAACGTTCATCTGTATTATTGTAGAATATTATCCAAGCAACAATATATCTGTGAGAAATATAAAGAATAACTAAAAGTATAATGCTTATGAGCATCCAAATATATAATCATATTTGGAAAGCTTATTAAAGACTAATTAAAATTGCTCAGATTCTGTTGATCCTGCCATAGCTGTTGTAGAGCTTTTTCCACTACTTATAGTGTTTGAAACTGCATCAAAATAAGATGTTCCAACTTCCCTTTGATGTTTAACACTTGTGTAACCATCTTTTTCTCTAGCAAATTCAAGCTCTTGGATTTTAGAATAAGCAGTCATTCCTTCTGTTTTATATTTTTCAGCAAGTTCAAAAATTGCAATATTTTGAGTATGAAATCCTGCAAGAGTTATAAACTGGAATTTATATCCCATCTGACTAATTTTTTGCTGAAATGTTGCAATCTCAGCATCTGATAAGTGCTTTTTCCAATTGAACGAAGGGGAACAGTTGTAAGCTAATAATTTACCAGGAAACTTTTCATGAATTGCATCCGCAAACTTTTTTGCTTCTCCTAAGTTTGGTGTTGCAGTTTCACACCAGATTAAATCTGAATAAGGAGCATAAGCCAAACCCCTTGAGATTGCTTGATCAATTCCATGTTTAACATAATAAAAACCTTCAGGTGATCTTTCACCAGTTAGAAATGGTTTATCATTTTCATCAAAATCATTAGTAATTAATTTTGCAGCATTTGCATCTGTTCTTGCTAGAATTATTAATGGTACATCTGCAATATCTGCAGCTAGTCTTGCAGCTTTTAAGTTTTTAATCATAGTGCCAGTTGGAACTAAAACTTTTCCACCCATATGGCCACATTTTTTTTCACTAGCTAATTGATCTTCAAAGTGAACACCAGCTGCACCTGCTTTAATGAATTTTTTTGTTAACTCAAAAACATTTAATGGACCACCAAATCCTGCTTCACCATCTGCAATAATTGGTAACATATAATCTGTTCTATCTTTTGATTTCATGTCACCATCTTGTAATTCCATATGTTGAATTTGGTCTGCTCTTATTAGAGCATTATTCATCGACTCAACTAATTTTGGTGCACTATCATATGGGTATAAAGACTGATCAGGATACATTTCACCAGCAGTATTTGCATCAGCTGCTACTTGCCATCCACTTAAATAAATTGCTTTTAATCCAGCTTTAGCGTGTTGGACAGCATGATTTCCAGAGAGTGAACCCAATGTATTAATATAATTTTCTGAATTTAATAAATCCCATAATTTTTTAGATTGGTGTTTGCACATAGAATATTCAATTTTAATTGAACCTCTTAATCTCTCAACTTCTTCTGGGGTATAGTCTCTTTTTATTCCTAAAAATCTTTTTAAATCGTATGAAACTTTGGCTTCTGAGCTCATAGGTAGGTCTTTCTAAATTATGTATTAAGAAAATTAAATTGTGTCTAAATTAACGGTATTAGGATTTATTTTTTTTCACTAAATTCTTGAGTGAATTCATTCATCCCGCTAGAACCCCAATCACAATGATCGTCTCTTAAGTAAACACCTGATTGACTAAACTGATTCTGATTGTTGCTTTCGTTAATTTCTCTTTGATTTTCTTGTTTTTTATTTGTGTTTTTATTGTTCATGTAAACCTTATAATTTACAAAATTTACAAAATCTAATTAAATCGTTAAAAACCTTGTAAAACATAGAAATTTATTGTAAATTAAAATTTACAAAATTTACAAATAGAAATTATGAGTCAAATTGATTTAAAAATTGGTCCTAAAATAAAGGCTTTTAGACGACAGTTAGGACTACAAGCTAATAAACTTTCGGAAGATCTGGGTATTTCTCCAAGTTATTTAAATTTAATTGAAAGTGGAAAAAGAAAAATAGATGGAGATTTGCTACTTAAGGTTTGTGAAAAATTAAATATTCAGCTCTCAGACTTAACATCAAAATCAGATGTTAACTTAGAAAATACTATCTCAGAAATTTTAGATGATAAATTATTTGAAGACCTAGATATTCTTGGTCCTGAAGTTAAAGACCTTGTTGGAACAAATCCTAAGATTGGTAGAGCTCTTGTGAGATTAGGAGATATTCTTAAAAAGAAAGATCATGAGCTAATTAATAAAATAGAAAAAATATCAGGTAAGATAGTTGATAATAGAAAAAACTCTTTTCCAGGAGAAGTAATATCTGATTTCCTTCAAGAACATAAAAACTATTTTCCAAAATTAGAAGAGTTTGCAAATAAAGTTTTTGATAAAATTCAAAAAAATAATAGAACTCGATATATTTCTTTATGTGAATATTTAAATAAAGAATATTCAATTACAGTTAAAGATATTTTACCAGAAGAGGGAAAGCCTTTTTCTAAAATTTATAATAAAAATAAAAAAGAACTCTTATTAAGTGATTATAGTTCTTTGGAGACAAAAAAACTTCATGCAGCAGCTCAGATTGCACAAGAAGGTGCGATGAAAGATATTGATAATTATCTATCTAAATTTTCTTTTCCTTCAGAAGAATCAAAAAAATTGACTAAGGTTGCTTTATTAAATTATTGTGGTGCAGCAATTTTAATGCCTTACAAACCTTTTCATACTGAATGTAAAAAATTGAAATACGATTTAGAACTATTACAAAATACATTTGCAACTTCTTTTGAACAAGTTGCTCACCGTGTAACATGCTTACAAGATCCAAAATTGCCTGGAATTCCTTTTCACATGCTTAGAGTTGACATGGCAGGAAATATCTCAAAAAGATTTTCATTATCAGGAATTGATATACCAAGATATGGTGGTGCATGTCCTAGATGGAATGTTTATTCTGCATTTACTCGACCTGGTGTAATTCAAGCAGCTGTTAGTAAAATGACTAATGGTGAAAAATATGTTTGTATCGCAAGAACAGTAGAAAAAGGTGTTGGAAGATTTGGTCGATCAAAAAGTATATTATCAATTGGTCTTGGCTGTGATGCAAAGTATGCAAAAGACTTTGTGTACACTGAAAATATTAATGTTAGTGATAAAACTACTGAAATTCCTATCGGTGTATCTTGCAGAACTTGTGATAGATTGGATTGTTCACAAAGAGCCTTTCCACCGTTACATAAAAAATTTGATGTAGATATTAATTCTAGAGGCGTCTCAGTATATGTAAACGATAAGTCTAGTTAATTAAGACTTCCAATCACCAATTTTACTGAACAGAAAATTTCTAAATGCTGTAATTCTTGCTGTATTTTTAAGTGATTGCGGATAAACAAAATGTGCTTCGGTAATTGGACCTTCTGAATTGGGAAGAACTTTAATTAAATTTGTCGAATTTGTAACTAAGTATTCTGGTAAAGCTGCTAGTCCAACTCCAGTTTCAACAGCAAGTAATAGACCCATAACACTATTTACTTTCATTATAGATTTCCTTTTTTTTCCATCTTTAATACCAAGTTTTAATGCCCAATCAGGATTATATACTGGTGATGGAGCACCTTTTCCAAACGAAATAAATCTATGTTTGTTTAAATCATTAATTGTTTTAGGCATCCCATGTTTTTCTAAGTATTTATAAGAACCATAAATATAATACTTAATATCAACTAATTTTTTTTGAATATAATTAAGCTGCTTAGGTCTTCTCATAAAAATTCCAATATCAGCTTGTCTAGTACTTAGATCAAGTTCCTTATCATCAAAGATTAATTCAATTTCAATTTCTGGATTTAAAGTCATAAATTCTTGAATTCTTGGAGTTAGCCAGTGAGTCCCGAAGCTTCTAACAGTTGTAATTGTTAGTTTACCAGTTGGTTTATTTTTTTGATCACCTAACGTAGATTCAACTTCTTTTAATTTACTTATTACGTCATGAGCTGTTTTAAACACATATTCACCATTTTCAGTTAATGTAAGACCTCTTGCGTGTCTTTCAAAGAGCTGTACTTTTAGATCCTGTTCTAAAGATTGAATTTGTCTACTTATTGCAGACTGACTTAGGTTTAAGTTTATTGTTGCGTTAGTAAAGCTCCCAGCTTCTGCAACTGCATGAAAAATTTTTAATTTATCCCAGTCCATTATTTATTTACATCAACAATATATCTTCCGGATGTTTCACCTTTTAACATTTTTGGATATATGTCTATTAAATCCACCAAACTTATTGTCTTTATTGATTTTTCTAATTGTCCAAAATCAATAATATTTTTAACTTCGTTCCAAACAAATTCTCTTCTCTTTATTGATGCTGTAACAGAGTTTATTCCCCAAAGTTTAACACCTCTTATAATAAAAGGCATAACTGTAGTATTTAATTTATAATCAGACGCATTTCCACAAGCTGCAACAATTCCATTATCTCTAGTTTGTGCTAATGCATTAGCAAGTATTTTACCACCAACGGTATCAACAACACCGTCCCATAAACCTTTATCTAATGGCCTTGGATCTTTATCTAGATCTGCTTTGTTTATTATATTTTTTGCACCTAACGTCCTTAAGTATTCTTCATTTTCAGATTTTCCGGTAACAGCTGTAACATCATAACCAAATTTATTTAAAATCATTACCGCAATACTTCCAACGCCTCCAGATGCACCAGTTACAAGAACATCTTTTACTTTTTCTCCTAATAAAAGTTCTTCTCTAGCTTTGATTGCAAAAGAACATAGTAAAGCTGTAAGACCTGCTGTGCCTAAAATCATTGCTTGTTTAGATGTTACATCTTTTGGTTTTTTAACCAAATAATCACCGTTAACTTTTGCAAGCTGAGAATAGCCACCAAAATAAATTTCTCCTACTCTCCAACCTGTTAGAATTACCTCATCTCCTTTTACAAACTTTGAGTTATCACTTTCTATAACAGTACCTGCAAAATCAATACCAGGAATATGTGGAAATTCTTTTACTAGTTTTGCACCATTATTTAAAATAAGCGCATCTTTATAATTTAAATCTGAATAATCTACTTTAACAGTAACATCTCCATGTTTTAAAAATGATTTCTCAATTGACTTTACTTCTCTAGTAAAATTTTCACCTTCTTGATTGAGAATTAATGCTTTAAAATTATCTGACATACTTTTCCTCCTTGGGAAAGTTACTTACTAATAAATCTTAGATATCTATTTTGAATACTTAAATCTTTTTTAAATTCCCCTAAAAAATAATTTGTAACAGTTGTTGCATTTTCTTTTTTAATACCCCTCATTGTCATACATTGATGTGCAGCGTCAATTGTTACTGCAACTCCTTTTGCATCTAATGAAGTCATTAAAGCTTGTGCAACTTGCATTGTAAGTCTCTCTTGAGTTTGCAATCTTTTTGAAAAGACTTCTACAACTCTTGCAAGTTTACTTAATCCTACAACTCTTTCATTTGGAATATAGGCAACATGTGCTGTTCCAACTATTGGTGCCATATGATGTTCACAGTGACTAGTTACTGAAATATTTTTTTCAACAACCATGTCGTCATAACCCTCAACATCACCAAAGGTTTTTTCTAATATCTTATTTGCATCCTCGGCATATCCACCAAAATATTCTTTAAATGCTTTAACAACTCTTTTGGGTGTTTCAAGTAAACCTTCTCTAGAAGGATCTTCACCCATCCAAGTTAAAATAGTTTTAAAAGCTTCTTCAGCTTCCTTATCAGAAACTTTCTTGGTATCTAAAACTTTATTATTTATGTCTTCAACTAATTTCATAACGCAAGTTTATACAGTAAATCATTGTTTTTAAAATATTTAATATATTGAGTAATATGCTACATAATAACCTAATTATGTTTAAAAAAAGAGAAAATATCCTAGAAATTGAAGAAGGCAAATATCTATCTCCCAAGTTTGATAATGATGGATTAATACCAGTTATTACAATGTGTTCAAAAACTAAAGATATCTTAATGCATGGATATATGAATGTTGAAGCTTTAAAGAAGACTATAGAAACAAAAGAAGCTCATTATTTTAGTAGATCAAGACAGCAAATTTGGCACAAAGGCAAAACTAGTGGGTATACTCAAAAAATAACAGAAATTAGAATTGATGATGATCAAGACTCAGTTTGGATTACAGTTGATATTGGTGATGGTGCTAGTTGTCATGTTGGTTATAGATCATGTTTTTATAGATCAATTCCACTAGGTCCGATCGACAATGGTAGAGAAATTGAGATGAAGTTTGAAGAAAAAGAAAAATCTTTTGACCCTGAGATTGTCTATAAAGGTCAACCTAACCCTACAAAAATTTAAATGGCTGACAAACAAAAAAATGTTCTAGGTGAAGATCTAGAGGAATGTTCTAACAGCCCATTAACAGGATGGTATAGAGATGGTTGCTGCAATACTGATGAAAATGATCATGGTGTTCATACTGTTTGTGCAAAAGTTACAACTGAATTTTTAGAATGGTGCAAAGAAGCTGGTAATGATTTAATAACACCACATCCTGAATTTGGTTTTCCAGGACTTAAAGATGGAGATGGTTGGTGTGTTTGTGCTAGCTGGTACGCAAGAGCTGTTGAAGCAGGTAAAGGTTGTCCTATTTATTTAAAAAGAACACATGAAAAAACTTTAAAGCTAGTTTCTATGGAAAATCTAAAGAAACATGCAATAGATCTTTCATAAAATAGACAATACAACTCTTGCTCACTTTTTTATTGCATACTATTATTTCTTATCAAAATAATTTGCACTAACTTGAACAATTATCGTTATAGAAATAGTTACAAAAATTGCACCAATTGTTTTGGCTATAATTATGCTAGGACTTGGATTTGGCCTTTCGATTAAAGATTTCACAAGAATATTAAAATACCCAAAAGATTTTTTTGTAGGATTTATTTGTCAGTTAATACTTTTGCCAATAGTTGATTTTTCCGTAGCAATATCAGTTAATTTACCAACACCAATTGCAATTGGTTTAATGATAATAGCTGCAGCTACAGGGGGGGTGACATCCAATGTGTTAACAAAATTTGCAAATGGAGATGTAGCGCTATCTATCACCTTAACCACTGTTGTAAGTTTACTTAGTATTTTATCAGTTCCATTTATCGTTATTACATCAGCAAATTTACTGGATGTTACTATTTCAACTGATAACTCAATGATTGGTATTGCATTGAAAATGGCACTAGTTGTTACAGTGCCTGTAATTATTGGAATGATTATTAGAAGTTTTGCAGAAAACTTTATTTCGTCGAAAATTAATATCATTAATAAATTAACAGGTTGGTTATTTGTAGTTGTTTTTGTTGCAATTTGGCTTGAAGAAAAAGATAATATTTTTACTTATTTAACGAAAGCAGGCCTTGCAGTTTTAATTTTAAATGTTGTAATGATGATGTTAGCTTATTTTATTACTAAAAAATTTGTATCTGGAATACCTCAACAAAAATGTATAGCAGTAGAGTGTGGTTTACAAAACGGGACTTTAGCAGTGTTTGTTGCAACATTAATTTTTGATGATATTACATATGTGGTTCCAACAGGTGCTTATGCACTATTGGTGTATATAACTGGTTTTATCTTTATTTATATTTTAAGAAAATCTAATTAGTTTGTATTATTCAACTGATTAAAAGTTCTAGAAATGAAATTACTTAAAGATAACATATTTTTATCTTGTAATCTTTTAATTGTTTTAAAGCTTTTACCCCTCATGTTTATAGTAATTAAATTCTTTTCATCAATTTGAAGATAATCTTTTTTTATCAAAACTTTTAATTTTCTAATAACTGTTGATCTTGGAATTCCTGTTATCTCAGCAAGAGACATTGTGTTAACTCCTCTTTCATCAGAACCTTGAATTGAAATCATATATTTTTTTCTATTAAATTCTTTTACTTTAAAAGTTTTATTCTGAGCTGCATTAAGTAAAACTACAGTTCCAATGGTAAAAGTTTCTAAGTCACCAAGCTCTTTTCTAAATCTGTTAGTAAAAATGAATAAGAACTTATAAAATTGATACCAGACAAAAGAAAAGTTTTTTTTAATTGAATCTAAAATTTCTGTAGATTGATAGGCTACCTTGACAATTTTTTCTTCTTCAAAAATTTTACTAAACTCACACAATACAGCAGTCATATTCTTTAAAGTTAAATTTGCTTGAGTTGTGGTAAAAGCTGTTCTAGTTATAAAAATTTTTTTACCCTTTTTTTTAATGACATTTGCTTTTTCTAGTTCTGCAACTTTTCTTCTTACGCTCTCTTTTGGAATTTGAAGATCTTTTGAAATATCACTAATATTAATTTTATCTACTTCTAATGATTTATCCTTATAGAATGTATCATAATCAACTATTAATCCATTTCTTCTAAAGAATATGAAGTCTTTATTAATAATGTAAATTAAAATTATATATTTATCTATATCTGCATAGTTTTCGTAGGCCCCAATTAGCCAACTATTTATCCATATATAATAATGTTGCATTAATCTACTAAAGTGCTTATCAATTATTTTGAAGATTATTTTTTCATCAATTTGAGATGATATACTTGGTATAGCGTTCATAATTTTTAAAAAACCCAATTTGAACAATCAATATGTAAAAGTCAACCCATTTTGGACATTTAGATTATTTCAATTTTTTTTTTAAAAGTTAGTATTAATATAAATGAGTTCAGAAAAAGTAATTTCTACAGAATTGAATGATCTTCCTCTTTTGAAGACCCCCAATAAAAGTGAGGAAGTTTCATCACATCGAAGAGTGAATATTAATATTCTCCTAAATAGAGCTAGAAAAGAAAAAGAAAAAGAAACTAGAACAAACCTAGTTTTTGCAGGATTAACAGTTTCTTTGATGCTTATTGTTGGACTAATCTTATCTTTCTAATTACATATTTCCATATTTAGGTCCACCACTTCCTTCAGGTGTTACCCAAGTAATGTTTTGGGAAGGTTCTTTAATATCACAGGTTTTGCAATGAATGCAATTTTGAGAGTTTATAATAAATTTATTTATACCATTTTCATTTTGAACTTCATAAACACCGGCAGGACAATATCTTTGTGCAGGTTCATCAAATTTTTCCAGAGTATAATTTATAGGTAAGTTTGGATCTTTTAACTGTAAATGAACTGGCTGATTATCAGTATGATTAGTTCCTGTTAAATAAACAGAACTTGTTTTATCAAATGTAATCACATTGTCTGGTTTAGGATAATCAATTTTTGGCATTTCATTTGCTGGCTTTAATGTTTCATGGTCAGCATGCTTATGCCTTAAAGTAAAAGGTAATTTTCCTCTAAATAATATTTGATCAATACCTGTAAATATTATTCCAAGAATTAAACCCCAGCTAAAACTAGGTTTAACATTTCGAGCAGTATGCAGTTCTTCATAAATCCAACTTTTTTTAAACTTGTCTTCATAAATTGATAAATCTTGCTTTTCTTTTAAATGTTCATTTATAGTTTCAGCAGCAATCATTCCACTTTTCATTGCAGTGTGTGATCCTTTAATCTTAGGCATATTTAAAGTTCCTGCATCACAACCAATTAATAAAGCACCAGGCATAAACATTTTTGGTAAACTCTGAAGCCCACCTTCAATTAAAGCACGTGCACCATAAGAAATACGTTTTCCACCTTCAATTACTTTTTTAATTGCTGGGTGAGTTTTAAATCTTTGAAATTCATCAAACGGAGAAAGGTGTGGGTTTTTATAATCAAGACCAATTACATATCCCAAAAAAATTTGTTTATTTTCTGCATGGTATATAAAACTTCCACCATAAGTATTGTTATCTAATGGCCAACCTGCGGTATGCATTACCATTCCTTCTTCATGGTTTTGTTCACTGATTTCCCAAATTTCTTTAAATCCGATTCCATATTGTTGAGGATCTTTACCTTCATCAAGATTAAATTTTTTTATAAGTTCTTTTCCAAGATGACCTCTGCATCCTTCTGCAAAAACAGTAACTTTTCCTAAAAGCTCTATGCCTGGTTCAAAACCATCTTTTTTATTACCTTCTTTATCAACTCCCATATCTTGAGTTGCAACTCCTTTAACAGACCCATCTTCATTGTATAAAATTTCACTTGCAGGAAAGCCTGGAAATATTTCAACACCTAGAGCTTCGGCTTGTTCTGCTAGCCATCTACATAGGTTTGCTAAACTAATTATGTAATTATTATGATTTTGTTGAACAGAAGGAAGTAGCCATGTGGGCCAACTTAAAGATTTTGTTTTGCTTAGAAATAAGAATCTTTCCTCTGAAACCTTAGTTTTAATTGGTGAGTTAAGTTCTTTCCAATTAGGTAATAATTCATCTAAAGCTCTAGTTTCAAAGACATTACCACTTAGAATATGCGCACCAATCTCTGAAGCTTTTTCAAGTAAACACACATTTAATTCTGGATCTAATTGCTTAAGTTTAATTGCCGTAGATAGTCCTGAAGGACCACCCCCAACGATAACCACATCATAATCCATTGCTTCTCTAGGCATATCTTGAATTTTTACAGTAATGATTATTTTTGTATACTATTTAATTTATTCAGTTCTTCTAAGAATTGAGGTAACGCCTCAAATAAATCAGCTTCTAAACCATAATCTGCGACACTAAATATTGGTGCTTCACCATCTTTGTTAATAGCAACAATGATTTTACTTTCTTTCATACCAGCTAAATGCTGAATTGCTCCTGAAATTCCAACCGCAATATACAAATCTGGTACAACAACTTTACCCGTTTGACCAACTTGATGTTCATTGCTAATATACCCTGCATCAACTGCAGCACGTGATGCTCCAATTGCAGCATTAAGTTTATCTGCAATATCAGTTATTAACTTAAAATTTTCTCCATTTTGCATACCTCTACCACCAGAAACTACAACTCTAGCAGTACCAAGTTCAGGTCTGTCTGACTTAACTTCTTCTCTTTTGATAAATTTTGAAAGTGTAAATTCTTCAGAAGCATCAATTTTTTCTATTGGTGCTGAGCCACCAGAAGTTTCACAAGGCTCAAAAGATGTTGGTCTAATCGTTACACATTTTTTTGCGTCTGTACTTTTTACCGTAGCAAATGCATTACCCGCATAAATAGGTCTTATGAATGTATCAGCTGATATCACTTTAGTAATATCACTTACTTGAGATATATCTAAGAGTGCTGCTATCCTTGGCATTAAATTTTTACCAAATGTATTTGCAGAACTAACAATATGAGAATAATTTTCTGAAACTTTAACGACTAGCGGTGCAAAATTTTCTGCTAAGTAGTTTTCATAATGAGCAGCTTCAGCTTGTAATACTTTTTTAACAGCTGACATTTCAGATAAAGATTTAGCAACATCTCCACAATTATTTCCAATTAATAGGACATGTACATCTCCATCCATTTGTGATGCTGCAGTAATTGCGTTTAATGTAAAAGGTCTAACTTCTTTATTATTATGTTCTGCAATTAATAGAACTGACATTATATTACCTTTGCCTCATTTTTAAGCTTGCTAACTAATTCAGCAACGCTTGCAACTTTAATTCCTGCTTTTCTTTTTGGTGGTTCTTCTACTTTAATTTGTTGAACTCTAGGTGTGGTATCAATTCCTAAGTCAGCTGCTGTTAAAATTTCTAAAGGCTTTTTTTTAGATTTCATAATATTTGGTAGTGATGCATAGCGTGGCTCATTTAATCTTAAATCACACGTCACAATAGCTGGAAAGTTAACTTCAATTGTTTCTAATCCTTCATCAATTTCTCTTGTTACTTCTAAAGTTTTGTCTTTTATTTCAATTTTTGAAGCAAATGTTGCCTGAGGCCAATTCAGCAAAGCACTTAACATTTGACCTGTTTGATTACAATCATCATCAATTGCTTGTTTACCCATAAAAACTAGATCTGGTTTCTCTTTTTCAACAATTTTTTGCAGCGCTTTTGCTACAGCTAATGGCTCAACTGTTCCCTCGGTTTTGATTAATATTCCTCTATCAGCACCAACAGCTAGAGCTTTTCTAACAGTTTCTTGTGATTTTTCCTCACCCACTGTAATTGCAATAATCTCTGTTGCTTTACCTGCTTCTTTGATTTTTACAGCTTCCTCAATCGCATTATCATCGGGTGGATTGCTCGACATTTTTACGTTATCAGTAACAACACCAGTTCCATCCTCTTTAACTCTGACTTGAACGTTGTAATCAATTACTCTTTTAACAGCGACTAATATTTTCATTATGCTCTCAATAAATTATTTTCTGGGTCGTAAGGACTCTCATTCAATATAGTAGCATCGTACATTTTCCCTAGAATATCAATTTTCAATTTTTGCCCAGTTGTCGCAACATTAGGTTTCACCATTCCTAGTGCAATAGATTTTCCTAATCTAAACCCAAAATCTCCTCCAGTTGCACGTCCAACAACTTTATCATTTTCATAGATTGGATTATTTCCTAATACATCTGCATCTTCAACATTGTGAATTTCCATGGTTACTAATTTATTTTCAAAACCTTTTTCTCTCCATTTATTAAGCGCCTGTAATCCAATAAAGTTTCCTTTATTAGGGTGTATAAATCTATCTAGTCCAGATTCGTAAGGTGAATATTCAATTGATAATTCTGTGCCAACAAGTTTATAAGATTTTTCAAGTCTTAAACTATTCATCGCTCTAATTCCATAAGGCTTAAGATCTAAATCTTTTCCAGCTTCCATTAATTTATCGAAAATATGATTTTGGTATTCAATTGGGTGATGAAGTTCCCAACCTAGTTCCCCTACAAAATTTACTCTCATAGCATTAACTTGTGCATTTCCAACGTCAACAGTTTTTGCACTTAGCCATTTAAAGTTTTCATTTGAAAAATCATCTCTTGATACTCTAGTCATTAACTCTCTAGCTTTAGGACCAGAGACAACTAGAACACCAATGCTATTTGTTAAGTTTTCAAATTGAACACTACCATCGGTTGGCATCCATTTTTGAATCCAGTCATGGTCTAATCTTTGATTTGCTCCTGCGGAAACTAAATAATAACTTCCCTCTGCTTCTTTCATGATTGTAAATTCAGAATGCACTCCACCCTTAGTATTAAGAGCATGACATAATCCAATTCTGCCAATTTTTTTTGGAAGTTTATTTGCAACTAAATAATCTAAAAACTCTTCAGCACCAGATCCTTTAATTCTACATTTTGCAAATGCAGTCATATCTAAAAGACCAACATTCTCTTTTACATTTTTACATTCTTTTTCTATCGCCTTAAACCATTTAGATCTTCTAAAAGACCAGTCATCTTTTTGTTCCATCCCATCAACTGCAAAGAAATTGGGTCTTTCCCATCCAAATTTTTGACCAAAAACTGCACCAAGGGCTTTCATTCTATCATAACAAGGTGATGTTCTTAATTCTCTAGCAGCCTCTCTTTCTTCGTCAGGATAATGAACTTTAAATACATGATTGTATGCTTCTTCATTTTTTTCTTTTAAATATGATTTTGAAACATAATCACCAAATCTTCTTGGTTCGACACCAAGCATATCTATTGTAGGTTCACCGTCAACTATCCATTCAGCAAGTTGCCATCCTGCTCCACCTGCTGCCGTTATTCCAAAACTATGTCCTTCGTTAATCCAAAAATTCTTTAATCCCCATGCGGGTCCAACAATCGGGTTTCCATCAGGTGTATAACAAATTGCACCATTATAAACTTTCTTCACTCCTACTTCTCCAAAAGCAGGTACACGGTGAATAGCTCCTTCAATATGTGGTGCTAATCTATCTAAGTCTTCTTGAAATAATTCATATTCAGAATCTTTTGATGGACCATCTACATAGCATGCGGGTGCTCCATCTTCATATGGACCTAATATTAATCCACCTGCTTCCTCTCTCATATACCATCTACTATCACTATCTCTTAAAACTCCCATTTCAGGTAAACCATCTTTTTTTCTTTTTACAATATCTGGATGAGGTTCTGTTACAATATATTGATGTTCAACTGGTATTACTGGAATATCTAAACCAACCATTTTTCCAGTTTGTCTTGCAAAATTTCCAGAGCAAGAAATTACATGTTCACACTCTATTGCACCTTTATCTGTTTCAACAATCCAGCCATCTTTAGTTTGTTTCATTCCAACTACAGCTGTATTTCTATAAATTTCTGCACCTAAATTTCTAGCCCCCGTTGCCATTGCTTGTGTTAAGTCAGCGGGCTGAATATAACCATCTTCTGGGTGTTGGATTGCACCAATTAAATCTTCTGTATTACACAAAGGCCAAATTTCTTTTACCTGATCGGGTGTTAAAAATTTTACGTCAACACCAATTGTTTGAGCAACACCTGCATACTGATGATACTCATCCATTCTATCTTTAGTACTTGCTAAACGAATATTTGATACAACACTGAAACCTACATTTTTTCCAGTTTCTTCTTCTAATTTTTTATAAAGATTAACTGCATATTTGTGAAGTTGACCAACTGAATAGCTCATATTAAACAAAGGCAGTAATCCAGCAGCATGCCAAGTCGAACCAGATGTTAACTCTTTTCTCTCAATTAAAACAACATCAGACCAACCTTTTTTTGCAAGGTGATAAAGGGCGCTAACCCCTACTACACCGCCACCAACTACAACAACTTTAGCTTTAGATTTCATTAATCCGATTCCTACTATTTTTTTATTATTAACGAAACAAAATTCGTTTAGTTATTAGCTTAAATTGAAGATCCAAGAGGCATTGGCGAAGACACCATTGTGGTAAGCCAGCAGTCCTTGAGAGGACCCTCTTTTATATATTTTTCAACTGCCCACTTAAATTTATAATAGACCTTATCTCTATCAAGAACTGTTACCTCAAAAAGAGCAGTTAAATCATCAGATTTTATCTCCACAACCTTATGATCCAAGTGATTAAGTAGCATCACATAAGATTTTCCTTTAATCATTGTTTTAAACCTATCTAAGGGGCCTGTATTTTTTTGATTATTTGGGTGTGCAAATTCCCAAGTCTGCTCAATTCCATTATCCTTTTTTGGATTATCGTTCTGTTTTAAGCTTCTTAATTGGATTTTGACAACTTGATAAGGTTCAATCCCATTATTAGGTTTTACCAATTCAGCAAATGATGGAGATGTTAGAAATAAAGTAATTAAAATTACTTTATATATTTTGAGCAGTTGTTCTGACGTCTTCCAAAAATAGTTCTCTTTTTTTATCACTGACAAACGGTACAGCAAAATATCTTCTGTAAACAATATTATAAATGCCACACATGTGAAAGACCCCTCTTTTTAATCTTCTTATAGGCAAGTTTAAAAAGAAAGTTGTAACAGCCAGTCTTGGTGACCCATAGGTGCAAAAAATTATAGCTTTTTTGTCTTTTAAGTTTCCCATTGGATAACCATAGTTTCCAACTAATTTTTTAAATGTATAGGCCCATGGTGGAGATAAAACTTTATCTATCCATCCCTCTACAATTGCTGGCATTCTAAAGTTCCAAATAGGTGCAATTAATACAATTGTATCACATTTTTCAATTCGTTTACGATGATCTAGAACATCTTCACCGGCTTGCTCACCAGCAAAAACAGGATTAAATTTTTCTTTATATAAATCTACACAATCAACTGAATGACCTTTTGCCTCAGCTGTTTCTATAAACGTATCTCTAATCGCAGCGTTAAAGGATTTTTCGTTATAGTGACCATATAAAAGAAATATTTTTTTCATTTGTGTATTTTTAAACTAGTTCTATAAGAAAGCCATGAAAAATTTTTATGTAATTGAAGG